>DASZLP010000296.1:0-27707 GCA_035552355.1 Bryobacteraceae bacterium
GTAGCGTTTACCGCCCAATGTCCTTAGTCGTAATCTCGGACACATGGTGTAGATACGGGATACGGAAGTAGCGTCCGAGGTCCCGCACGCCGATTCCTACGCCTTGCGCGCGCCCCACCCGATCCGTGTAAAACCGGCCGAGCCGCAGAGGTCGAAGCGTAATCGACAAGACTGGATTTGGCGGCCGCTTCGATCTGCAACTGGAATTTGTACCGGACGAAACCACGCCGGCAATGGCCCGCCCGCTCGGTACGAACTCCGGGTTACATTCATCTTCCAGGCGCTCCTCCAGTAACCTGGGTTACAGCTTAAATACACGAAGGGCCTGTTGAGGTGATCGTTATCGATCACGAACTGCCAACGGGAATTGCGAGACTTCATCTCGACGGTGCGGCAATTTGCCACGTTGTCGCAAGCGCTCGCCCCCCATACACTCCAGGAAGGTGAACCGGCTCTTCGTATTCCTCGCCGTATGTCCGCTCGTCGTCAGCGCCGTCGTCTACGGATCCCTTCGTGGCGTGATCCACGATCCCGATCACCGCCCCGTCGCCGGCGCCCAAGTCGTGCTGAAGTCCACCACATCCGACTTCACGCGCGATATGACTTCCGACGCGGACGGCTCGTTCACCGCTGACGCCCTGCCGGTCGGCCAATACCGCGTCACCGTGATGCGCGAGGGATTCGCGCCCTCGGCGCAGGATATTATCGTGGTCTCCGGAAGCTCTCCGGTGCTGCATTTCCAGCTCACTATCGGCGCGGCTAAGCAAAGCGTCTCTGTCTCCGAAACCGCGACCGTCGCGAATCCCGAAACGATGACGCCGACCACGGTATTGAGCCGCGGCGAGATTCAGAACACGCCCGGCGCCGACCTCAGCAACAGCCTCAGCATGATTACCGACTATGTCCCCGGCGCTTGGGTCACGCACGACCAGTTGCACGTCCGCGGCGGTCATCAGGTCTCGTGGGCCATCGACGGCGTTACCATCCCGAACACCAACATCGCGAGCAACGTCGGACCGCAGGTCGATCCCAAGGACATCGACTTCCTTGAAGTGCGCCGCGGCGGTTATTCGGCCGACGCGGGGGAGCGCACGTATGGCGTCTTCAACGTCGTGCCGCGCACCGGCTTCGAGCGCAACGATGAAGGCGAGATCTACTCGACGTTCGGCACATTCCACCAGACCAACGACCAGATCAACTTCGGCAGCCACACCGAAAAGTTCGCTTACTTCGCGAGCATGAACGGCAACCGGTCGGATTACGGCCTCGAAACGCCCGGCCCAGCTGTTCTCCACGACCGGGTCTGGGGGCTTGGCGGCATGACGACGCTGATCTACAATCCCGACGCCAACAACCAGCTCCGCTTCGTCAGCACGCTGCGCAGCGACGACTACCAGATCCCGAACGATCCGGATTCGGAAGCCGCGGGCATTCGTGACGTCGAACGTGAGCGCGATGCCCTCGCGACACTCTCGTGGGGCCACACGTTCAAACCGGGATTGCTTCTTACCATCTCGCCCTTCTATCACTACAACCGCGCCAACTACGACGGCGACCCGAACGACGCACCTGTCAGCGCCACGCAGCACCGCGGATCGCAATATGCGGGCGCGCAGATTGCCTTCTCCGCCACCTCGGCGAAACACAACGCGCAGGCCGGACTTTACGGATTCGGCCAGCACGATGACGAATCCATCGGTTTGATCGCGAACGACGGATCGGGGACGCCGCCGCTGTCGCAGACCCAGCGCTCGTCCGGACATCTCGAGGCGGGATTCCTCGACGATCAGTACAAGCCGCTCACGTGGCTGACGCTGACCGCGGGCGTCCGCCTCACGCACTTCAGCGGCGCGATCGCGGAAAATGCCGCGAGCCCGCGTTTGGGCGGGGCGATTCGCATTCCGCATCTCAATTGGGTGCTGCGCGCGTTCTGGGGCGACTACTATCAGGCGCCGCCGCTATCCACCATCAGCGGACCGCTTCTCGACTTCGCTGTTACGCAGGGTCTCGGCTTCATCCCGTTACGCGGCGAGCGCGATCAGGAGCATCAGTTCGGACTCACCATTCCCATCCGCGGCTGGTCGCTCGATGTCAACGACTACCATCAGCGCGCGCAGAATTATTTCGACCACAACAACATCGGCAACTCGAATATCTTCTTCCCGCTCACGATCGATCACGCGCGGCTTTACGGATGGGAGGTCGCCATTCGGTCGCCACGCCTCTTCCATCGCGGCGAAGTTTACCTGGCGTATGCCTATGCGCACGCCGAAGGCGCGGGCGCGATCTCGGGCGGCCTCACCGATTTTTCCGCCCCAGACAGTGGCTACTTCCAGTTGGATCACGACCAGCGCCACACGCTTCACACCGGCTTTTCGTTCAGCCTGCCGCGCGCCATCACCGCCGCCGCCAGCCTTTACTACGGCTCGGGATTCACCGACGGCGACAGCGACGTGAACGGCCATCTGGAGGCGCATATGACGGCGGATGCGTCGGTTGGAAAATCCTTTCACGAACGCGTGACCGTGGCGCTGACAGCCACCAACCTCGCGAATCGCCGTTTTCTTCTGGACAACAGCCTGACGTTCGGCGGCACCCATTACGCCGAGCCGCGCCAAATCTATGTGGAAGTCCGTTACCGGTTCAAATACTGACTTGAGCGCACCTGTAACGCAGGCTCGAGGCGCTCTCGCCCGCCGCGGCGGCCTTCCCGCCGGCGCCTGGTGCCTCCGTCCTGCGGGAGCTCCTCAGCCTTCGACACGGCGCAGATCGACGTCGCCGTGCAGCTCAGCGGCCTGATCCAGGGTGGCGAATTGCATTCCTGGCAGTTGCGCCGAAGCGCTGCCTGTCGCGACGCCCCAGCTCAGAGCCTCCGGGAAATCGTCGCCATTGTGCAGCGACCACGCGAGCGCCGCCGCCATCGCGTCCCCTGCCCCGATCGGAGAAATCGCCTCGATGCGTGGCGGCGTCGCTTCCCATAATTGATCGACGCCCTTCCATGCCACCGCGCCGACCGCGCCCCGGCTGCCGAGTGACAACACGACCGACTCCGCGCCCATCGCCTGGATACGCCGCACGGCGGAGAGTGAATGCGAGCGCGTCAGCAGCACGGTGTGAAGCAGCCGCTCGGCTTCCTGCTGGTTCGGCGTCACAACCGTGGGACCCGCCTCGACCCCGCGCGTGAGCGGCTCGCCATCCGTATCGAGCAGCGTCTTCACGCCTTTTTTCTTTGCGCGCGCGATGAGCTGCGCGTAAAAATCCGCCGGCACGCCGGGCGGCAAACTTCCGCAGAGCATCAACCATGACACGCTGGCAAGCTGCGCCTCAACCGTTCCTTCGATACTCGCGAGCTCGCCGCGGTCGAGCCGGGGACCCAGCTCATTCAGCTTCACCGTCAGCCCGTGCCGGTCGACGATGGTGAAGTTGAGCCTGATGTCGTTACGGATCGGCACCGTCGCGATGGAAAATCCGCACTCGCGCATCGAGTGCTCGAAGCGCGCGCCGCGTTCGCCGCCGGCCGGAAAGATGGCGAGCGTTTTGCCGCCGAACGAATGGATGACAGAAGCCGCATTGATGCCGCGCCCGCCCGGCGAATCTTTACTGGAAAGGATGTAAGCCCGGTCATCGAACGCAAGCCGGTCCACGGCGATAGTGCGGTCGATCGCCGGATTCATGGTCAGCGTAACGATCAAACCAACATGTTAACCGCTCACATCAACTTTTCACGCGTCATCTTCAGAAATCGTTCGGCGGGCGGCGACAGGCTTCCTTCCTTCCAGCATGCAGCAACGGACGTCGTCGCGCCCGGCACCTTACGGCAGACCACGCCTTTCCATCGGAACTTACGCACACATGCCGGCGCGAGCGCAACGCCCACGCCCGCCTCGACAAACGAAATCACGGTTTGCCATTGGGTCGCCTCCTGCACGATGTTGGGCGTGAATCCGGCGCGCACGCAGAGCGATGTCAGCCGGGCGTGGAGCGCGGGACCGAGACGGCGCGGAAACGAGACGAACGGCTCGCCGCGGAGCGACTTTAGAGTGAAGCTTCCGGTAGCGATCGGGCTCGATCGCGGGATCACCGCGACCACCGGCTCTGTGAATACCATGGCGGAGCGCAACGGCGCGGCGGCTTTCGCTTCGCGCAGGAATGCCAGATCGACTTCTCCGGAATGAACAGCGTCCTCGGCGGCTGTCGTTGACATTTCGCGCAGCGTGAAGCCGACATCCGGATAGCGCTCCCGATATTTCCGGATCGCCGCGGGCAGGTCCGTCAGCATGACCGAAGGCGGCACGCCGACCGTCAGTGTGCCGGTTTCGCCGCGCGCGGCCCGCCGCGTTCTGTCGATTCCGCGATCGGCCTGCGCGAGGATCGCGCGCGCCTCATCGAGAAGAACCGCACCGGCGGACGTAAGAGTGGTGGTCCTTCCGCGCAGGAAAACCTCGCAGCCGAGAAGCCGCTCCAGTTTCTGGATCTGCTGCGTGAGCGGGGGCTGGGCCATCCCGAGGCGTTCGGCGGCGCGACCGAAGTGCAGCTCTTCGGCGACGGCCACGAAGTAGCGAAGCTGGCGAAGATCGGGACTGGTCATATCCAAAACATATTACTAATTAACAAGCAGGATATTTTACATATCGAGGCGCCGCCGCTACGCTGGAGCCACAAATGACTGAAAACCCGTTTCTGCTTCGGAATTATGCCCGCCTCCCGCTCGTCGCTGATTCCGGCGAAGGCTGCTATCTAACGGACACGAGCGGGAAACGCTATTTGGACGCCATCGCCGGTATTGGCGTCAACGCGCTGGGATATTCCCATCCGCGAATCACCGCCGTGATTGAGGAGCAGGCACGGCGCCTGATCCACACATCTAACCTGATTTCGAATGGCTACGCGGGACTGCTCGCGGAAAAGCTTTGCGGCATCTCCGGCCTCAATTGCGCGTTCTTCTCAAACAGCGGGACGGAAGCCATGGAGGCGGCATTGAAGGCCGTCCGCGCCTGGAGCCGTTCCAATGGGAATCGCCTCCGGATCGTCGCGCTCCACAATTCTTTTCATGGGCGGACGTGCGGCTCGCTTGCCGTGACCGGCCAACCTGCCATCCGCGCGGATTTCGAGCCTCTGGCATTCGACGTGACCTTCGTCGAACCCAACGATCCTGAAGCTCTCGGCAGGGCCGTCAGGCCCGATGTCGCGGCGGTTGTGCTCGAGCCTGTGCTCGGCGAAGGCGGCATTTATCCCCTCACGATCGAATTCCTGCGGCAGGCGCGAGCGCTGACGACCGACGCGGGCGCTCTGCTCATCGCCGACGAAACGCAGTGCGGTCTCGGACGCACCGGAAAACACTTCGCCTTTCAGTGGGCTGAAATCGCGCCCGATGTTGTGGTGACCGCCAAACCGCTCGCGGCCGGCATCCCCATCGGCGCGACACTCTTCACCGAAGCCGTCGCCCGCTATCTTCCGCCGCACGCGCACGGCTCGACCTTCGGCGGTGGACCCCTCGCCTGCCGCGTCGCGCTCGAATTTCTTTCGATCCTGGATGAACTGCTGCCGCACATTTGTGAAATAGCCGCGGAATTGAGAGCACGGCTCGATTGCCTGAAGCGTTGCCATTCGGTGATCCGGGAGATCCGCGCAAAGGGAATGATGTTCGGCATCGAGCTCACGCGGCCCGGACACGACATCGTGCGCGCCGCCCTCGACCGCGGACTTCTGATCAACTGCACGCACGATACGGTGTTGCGGCTGCTGCCGCCTTACATTCTGACCAGCGCGGAAGCGGCAGAACTGGTCCGCATCCTGGAAGAAGTTTTCACCCGCGCTGTCTGAAGACAGAGTAAATTTAGAACTGGTGCTGGCATTACTCCTCGCCGCGGCGTCCGCTCATACCGCGGCGGCGCCCGTCTTCACCCGCGACATTGCGCCAATCCTCTACAAGCACTGCGCGAGCTGCCACCACGAAGGCGAGGTCGCACCGTTCCCGCTCGTCACTTACGAGGACGCGAGCAAACACGCGCGCCTGATCGCCGAAGTGACGCGCACGCGCGCCATGCCGCCATGGAAGCCTGTGGCTGGCTACAACCATTTCGCGGGCGAGCGGCGCCTTACCGATGCTGAGATCCTGACCATCCAGCGCTGGGCAGCGAACGGCGCGCCGGAAGGAAATCCAGGCGCGCTTCCTCCGAAGCCCACTTTCACCGACGACTGGAAGCTCGGCAAACCGGACCTTGTGGTCCAACTGCGCGAGCCGTTCGAAATTCCCGCCGATGGCGCGGATGTCTACGAATGTTTCATCGTGCCCATGAACCTTTCGCGCAATCGCTTCATCCGCGCAGTCGAGTTCCGCCCCTCCAACCGGCGAGTAGTGCACCATGCGCTGCTGTTCGCGGACTCGAGCCAGCACTCGCGCGAGTCCCGCTATCCGTGCTTCGGCAGCGTTGGCATGCTCCCGACGCTGGGCATCGGCGGCTGGTCCCCCGGCATGGCGCCGATTCAAATGCCGGATGGCGCCGCGCCTCCTCTGCAGGCCGGTTCGAAGCTGGTGGCGCAGGTCCACTATCATCCCGACGGCAAGCCCGAGCAGGAGCAGTGGTCGGCCGGTTTCTATTTCACCGATCAGGCACCCGTGCGCCGCGTCGTCGATGTCGGGATGTCGTCGAACCGCATCGATATTCCGGCGGGCGATGCCCACTACGTCGTGACGGCGCACTTCGAGACCCCGATTGCCATCGACGCGGTCGGCGTGATTCCGCACGCCCATCTGCTGTGCCGTGAAATGCGCGGGTGGGCCATCCTGCCCGATGGACGGAAACAGTGGCTGCTGAACCTGCGCGACTGGGATTTCAACTGGCAGGATCAATACCAATACGCCCGTCCCATCCGGTTGCCCGCCGACTCCCGCCTCGAGATGGAGTTCGTTTACGATAATTCGGAAGCCAACCCGCGCAATCCGAATTCGCCGCCGCAACGAGTGGTGTGGGGGCCGGGCACCAGCGACGAGATGGCCGGCCTGCACCTCCAGGCGATTCCGGTCCACATGGAGGAGTTGCCCGAGTTGGGCCAGGCTCTGTGGGGCGCGGTGATGCGGTCGGTCGGAGGGAGTTTCTACAGATTACCCACGCCGCCGCAGTAGCTCACCAGCGGCGTAAACCCGGCGAGCGCCACCGCGGCGGTATACCCCTCGGGCGCGTTCAGGCTGGCGACGCAAATCGTATCCGGCGGCTTATCGAAGAGCGCGCCACCGGCTGCTTTGGAGCGGGCCTCGCGTCGTGTCCATCGTTGGTACAGCTCCTCGCGCGCGGCCGGAAGGTTGCTCTCGCCCAGCCGCTCCAGCAGCGGCGCCATATCGATCTTTTCGCGAATCCGTTCGATATCCACGCCGACGGGGACATTGTGCGTCACGGCAATCAGCGCCCAATCGCCTGCGTGCGAGAGATTGAACTCGATGTCGCCTTCGAAAGTCAGCGACGGCTTGCCGTGCTCGCCGCAGCGAAAATCGATTTGCATGGGTTCGATGCCCGCGTACTTCGACAGCACAAGCCGCAGTGCGGACCGCGCCGCGCTCCAGCGCACACGGTCCCCGTCGAATTTGAAGCGATTCGCACGGCCCATCTCTTCTTCGGAAAGAAGATCTCGCGCGGCATCCGCGCCGATCAGCGACACCGTCCACACATCAACCGGATATTGCATTTGCCGACATTTCAAATGGTACGGTGAAAGGTCCGATGAAAGTCTGGATCGTTCTTGTCCTCTGCGCCGGACTCCTCTCCGCCCAACAGACAGCTCCGCCGCCGCAACAGGAGAGCATCGTTGTAACCGGCACCGCCGAGCCTCTTCCCCTCGCGGAAGCAGACCGCGACGTCAGCGTGGTTCGTCTTCCCGAGAAGCAGCGCGAGCTCTACAATTCTCCGTTCGATCTGCTGCAATTCGACGCCGCGGTCGATCTCGAGCAGCGTTCCGGGGGCGCTCTGCAGGGCGACGTTTCAATCCGCGGCGCCACGTTCGGACAGACGCTCGTGCTGCTGAATGGAATGCGGGTCAACGACGTTCAGACGGGCCACTTCAATCTGGATGTGCCAGTGCCGCTCGAGATGCTGACCGGCGTCGAAGTCCTGAAAGGCTCCGGTTCGGCGCTCTACGGATCCGACGCGATCGGCGGCGTGATCAACGTGCGAACGGAGCAGCTCCCGCCCGGCGAATTCAAAGTGCTCGGAGCCGCCGGCAACTTCGGAGTGAACGAACAGCACGCGATCGCCTCATTCGGGCACGCGTGGTGGCAGCAGGAGTTTTCCTTTGCGCGCGATTTTTCTTCCGGCTTCGAGCCCGACCGCGATTATCGCAATCTCTCGCTCAGCTCGCAGACGGCGCTGAAATCGCGCCTCGGGGCGACCTCGCTCCTCTTCGCATACAGCGACCGCCCATTCGGCGCCAATAACTTCTATGCCTCGCTCGAGCCGCAGTGGGAGCGTACGAAAAACTGGTTTGCTTCCATCCATCAGGACCTCGGTGAAAAAACCGAAGCCAACTTCGCGTACCGCAAACACACCGATCTTTACGTCTACATTCGGGACGATCCATCGTTTTATACGAACTGGCACACGGACGAAAGCTGGCAGGGCAATCTGCGCCGGCACGATAACCTGCCGCTCCATGGCGTGCTGAGCTACGGCGTCGAGGCGCTCGCCGAATCGGTCGTGAGCACGAATCTGGGCTCTCACGATCGCACGCGCGGCAGCGGATACGTGTTCTACGACCTGCGCTCGGTGCGCCGCTTTTCCCTGTCCGCCGGCATTCGCGAGGAGGTTTACGGCGACCGCGCGGTGGCGACGAGTCCTTCGCTCAGCGGGGCGGCGTGGCTCTCGGGAAGGTTCAAGCTGCGGGCCGCGGTGAGCCGCGCTTACCGCCTGCCGAGTTACACCGATCTTTACTATCACGACCCCGGCAACATCGGAAATCCTGACCTGAAGCCCGAAAGCGCGATCAGTTACGAAGGCGGCATGGACGCGTACCTGCGAACGAACCTGCATGCGGCGGTCACGGTGTTCCAGCGGCGCGACACCAATGTGATCGATTTCGTGCAGCTCGCCGGAAGCACGCTGTATCAGGCCACCAATTTCGACAAGCTGCACTTTACGGGCGTGGAAGCGTCAACGGTTTACGACCCGCGCCCGGACCAGCACATTTCTGTCAGCTTCAGCGCCCTGCATGGACTCAACGCGTCGCCCGCAATTTTGTTGAGCAAGTATACGTTCAACTACCCGGTCGAAGAAGCGATTGTCGAGTGGCGTGGAGTGGTGATGAAGAACGTGATCGCCCGCTCACGTATCGGCGTCGTCAACCGCGTGGCACGCAATGCGTATGCGGTGTGGGATGCCTCGGCGGGTTACAGCGCGGGCCGTATCCGTCCGTTTCTGCAACTGACCAACATCACCAGCACGGTCTATCAGGACATCCCACTGGTGGACATGCCGAAGGCGGGGGTTATCGGAGGCGTGGAGCTGTATCTTTTCGGCGCCTCGCGCTAAGCACCCGTGTAGTATAGTGCCCGCATGCGCGTGTGGATCGGCCTGTTTCTAAGTGCGTACATGGCGTGCGCCGCAACGCCTTCCAGCGATCAGATCCGCGATTCGGCAACGCGCGCCGTCCGGCTGCTGCAGGCCAGCCAGAAGACCTGGTATTCGAAGATCGACTGTCATTCCTGCCACCACCAGTTCCAGCCGGCCATGGCTTTTCGCGTAGCGCGCGCGCATGGCGTTCCCGTCAACGAAGCTATCGCGCACGACGACGCCCTGCACGCTTATCTTTTTACAGATCTCGATGCGGCCATCCAATACCGCGGCGTCCAGGAAACCGTAATGGACCTCGGCTATTCGCTGGTCGCGGCCAACGCCACCGGCCTCGAGCCCAATCTCGCGAGCAACGTCCTTGCGCGCCTCGTCGCCGGCCGTCAGGATCCGAGCGGGCGGTGGGACGATCTCCACCAGCGCCCGCCGCAGTCTTACAGCAACTTCACGCAGACGGCGATCGGGCTGCGCGCGATCCAGCTCTACAGCCATCCCAGCAGCAAAGGTGATGTCGCCGCTCGTGTCGATCGTGCGCGCGCCTGGCTGCTCACTCACCAGCCGCGCGACACCGAAGAGCGGTCGTGGCAGTTGATCGGTCTCGCGTGGGCCGGAGGCGCCGACGAGGCTGTCCTCACCAAGGCCGCACAGACGCTCGCCGCCACCCAACATCCCGATGGCGGATGGAGCTCGATCGAAGGACGCGACAGCGATGCCTACTCGACCGGCGAAGCTCTCGTGGCGCTGCACGACGCGGGCGGCGTGCCGATTACCGACGCGCGATGGCGGCGCGGCATTGAATATCTTGTCTCGACACAGGCGCCGGATGGATCGTGGCATGTGGCGTCGCGCCTGCATCCACCGGCGCAGGTGAGCCCGGCATACTTCGAGAGCGGATATCCTTACGGCCACGATCAATATCTGTCGGCTTCGGCCGCGAGCTACGCCATCATGGCGCTGTCGACTGCATTGGGAACTCCCGATGCGAATGCCCTCGGCGCGTGGAAACAGGAAGTCTCCAATGCCGAACCGTGGGCGGAGACGGTGCTGTTCGGTTCAGTGACCGATTTGAAGAAGCTGCTCGACGGCGGATTCGACCCGAACTCGGCGACGAAATCCGGCGGCACCACAGCCCTCATGATGGCGGCGCCCGATGCGGAAAAGGTGAAGCTGCTGATCGATGGCGGCGCGAATGTGAACGCGCGGGCGAAGTCGGGATTCTCGGCGCTCATGGTGGCGGCGCTTTACCGCGACGGCGCGGCGGCGCGCGAACTGCTCGCGCATGGCGCCGACGTATCCGGCACGCCCTCGCCACTGATGCTCGCGACCACCGTGGGGAATGCGGAGATTCTGAAGCCGCTGCACGATGCCGGTGCGCCTCTCGACCGTACGGTTGTCGCGGCGGTGCGCGTCGGAAAGGCGGAGGCCGTCAAGACGCTCCTCGACATCGGCGCGAAAGTCGACGAGCCCGATGGCGCCGATATAACGCCCCTCGAACGCGCTGTGCTCGCGAACGAAATCGATATTGCACGGCTGTTGATTGCTCGCGGCGCGAATGTGAATCATGTGGGCCGCACAGGCATGACGCCGCTGCTCTACGCGGCGTCGATCTACTACGGGGATTCGGGGATGATCGCGCTGCTGCTCAAATCCGGCGCTCGTAAAAACGCGGTGACGAAAGAAGGGCTCTCTGCAGCGGCGCTGGCGGTGAAATACGGGAATACCGGGTTGGCCGCGTCGCTGCGGTAATTGCGCCCGAACTATTGACGCCCAAACCGGAACGTGAAATCAGCCGTTTGAAAAGTCCGCTGGCGTTTCTGATCGGCGAAGTCGACGAGGTACCAGGACGTAGTTCCAATCCAGAAGCGGCGGAAAGCGTCGAGCGAGACGCGCGCGCCGGCGGAGGCCCTGGGTCAGCCCCTCGATCGCAAGCATGCATTCGGCCTTGTCAGCGCGGTGGCAAAAGGCACGTATATTCCGGACGTGCTTCCGAACAGCTCAATCCGGCCGTGGGCGATTGGACGAACGAAGCCTCCCCATAGTTCGGTACCTGGCCTTTGATCCAGCCCGGCGGCGGCGCCTGCTCGCGATCCGGCGGCACGGTCGCGAGCGTCTGCGCCGCGACTGCGATGAACTCGCCGGCGGAGAAGCCGCCGTGCGATTCAGGTGCGCGATTCAGGTGCGCGGTTCATGCACGCCTGACCGGCATGAGCCCTGCGAGCACGACACCGAGCAGAAGCGCCAGCAAGGGATCGGTGCTTTCAGGCGTGCGCCCCGGCAGGTGAATTTGCACAAACTCAATGGCGCTCAGCACGACAACCACTGTCATCGTGGCGCGCGCGCGTCCGATCCCCGCGGAGTGCAGAAGCCAAATCCCCGTCCCATAGTAGAGGATCTTCTCGAGCAGGATCGCGCCGCCCGTCTGCCATTCGCTGTCGAGCGTGGCGCCCAGCGGAGTCCACCCGAACGGCGTCGCGTCATGACTGAAGTGAAAAGGCGCAAGCCCACGCAACACGATTACGGTCAGGAAGGCCCACGCCTCGATTGCCAAAGGCCGTGCCCCGAGGCGACTGTTGTAACCGCGCACAACGCCCTTCCGGCTGTGCGCTCGATGAAGCACGAGGAACAGCACGACACCGAATATCGCGCCCGCAAGCAGGGACTCGGTCGGCTGCTTGTCAACGATGAGAAACTGCGCCGGAATTGCGAGCAGCGTCGCGGCGAATGCGGCTCTCGCTGCGCGGCGTGAAAACGGCATACCGGCCGCGGACAGCAGTAATCCCGCCGCATACCAGGACGCGGTCGCCGAGATCACGCCGCGTACGTCGAACGGACTCGATTCGGTGAACGCACGGACTTTGAACGCGAGCGAGTGCGTCGTCAATGCCGGAAACAACGGAAAGAAGAGCCACGCGATCCAGCAAAACGTGAGCATTAACGCCGCGCGGTCGGCTACCTCGAGCTCGAGCCCCCGCGTATGTGGAACGGCTTCGAAAAGCAGGCCGAGAAACACGCCCAGTCCCGAGCCGATTACGTTCGTCAGCAGGTCCACCATGCTGGTGTTGCGGGCCGGCTCGAGAAGCTGCAGCAGCTCCATCGACGTCGAGAGCAGCAATCCGAGCAACACCGGTCCGTAGATTCCCAGGCCAGTCCACGCGCTCTTCCGAAAAGCGAGATGCGCGGCGAATCCGAGCGGCATGTACAGGAGGACATTGACTACGATGTCGCGCAACGAATACCGCAGCCCGAGCGACGGCCAGGAATGGAGAAGCACCATAACCGGATCGGCGGCCAGGTGCGGGACAGCGAAACGCCACGGGTAAAGCGACCCATAGACGATCAACAGCACGATCAGGATCAGGACGCGGCGCAGAATTCGATAGTAAGCCCTGCACGCTGCGGGAAGGTTTACGCTGGTAAGTTCATGTCGAAACTGCTCGAAGGAAAAACGGCGGTCATTGCGGGCGCGGCCAATAAATGGAGCCTCGCCTTCGCCATCGCGGAATCGTTCGCGCGCGCCGGCGCCACGATCATCCTGACTTATCTGAACGAGAAGCAGAAGGAAACAGTGGAGTCGATGGCGGGCTCGCTGCCCATTTCAAAGATGCTGCCGTGCGACGTGACGAAGGACGAGGAACTGGCGGCGCTCACCGGGAGTCTCCGGGAGCTCGGGAAGCCCGTCGACGCGCTCGTCCACAGTCTGGCGTTTGCGAATCGCGACGATCTGATGGGCATGTTTCTCGACACGCCGCGCGATGGATTTCTGCTCGCGCAGAATGTGAGCGCCTACTCGCTGGTCGCGTTGTCGCGCGCGGTCGCGCCGCTGATGACGAACGGCGGCTCGATCACGACCCTGACCTACATCGGCTCGACGCGCGTGATGCCGAGCTACAACGTGATGGGTGTGGCGAAAGCGTCGCTCGAGGCTTCCATGCGATATCTGGCGCGCGATCTGGGGCCACAAAAAATTCGCGTGAACGCGATTTCAGCCGGCGCGGTGAAGACCGCTTCGGCGCGCGCCGTGAAGGACTTCTCGACCATGCTGGATGCGGTGAAACAGCACTCGCCGCTGCGGCATACCACCGAGCCGGCGGAAGTCGGCGACACGGCGGTGTTTCTGGCGAGCGATTTGAGCCGCGGAGTCACCGGGAATATTTTGTTTGTGGATTCCGGGATGCACATGCTTTAGCAGGAGGCTGAAAACGCTTCTGGGCGCTCCCTCACGGTCGCGATTCAAAAAGCAGTTTTGAACCGCGTGGGTGAGCAAGCGGCAACGCGAGGCCGTTTTTCAGATCCTGCTCTGGAGAGTGCTGACGCCCATATTGCCTTACACATGTGAGTTTGGCCCCACATTTGCTTCACTCCTCCGCGATGGAGGGAGTCTTGAAATGAAGTATTCCGGATTTACTATTCTTCTTGCGGCGGGCGCGCTGTTCGCGCAGGCGCCCAGCCCGGTACAGAGAAACGTCGCCACGAACCCGAACGGCAACGAGCCGATCTTCCGGGTGGACGTGACCTCGAAGACGGTCCGGGCCGTCAACTATCACAACCGGCAAGGCACGACGCATATCGATTTTCGGGGGACCTCGCTGATGCCGGAAGCCCGCGGCGAAGCGAGCGTGAACGCCAATACCGGCGCGACACGAATTTCACTGAAGTTTGACCATCTGTCGAATCCCGCGCAGTTTGGGCCGGAATATCTCACCTATGTCTTGTGGGCGATCACGCCGGAAGGGCGCGCCGAGCGTCTCGGCGAAGTAGCGCTGAAAGACGCGAACGACAAGGCGGCGGAACTCTATGCGACCACCGATCTGCAGTCGTACGGCATGATCGTGACCGCGGAGCCGTATTTTTCGGTGAGCCAGCCCTCTGATGTCGTCGTGATGGAGAACTTTCTGCGCAAGGATACTTCGGGCACACTCGAAACCGTCGAGGCGAAGTACGAATTACTGAAGCGCGGCCAGTACACGATGAACATTTCGACCGGGACTCTGGCGCCGATCGCGACCGATCTGCGGGTCCCGCTGCAATTGCGCGAAGCGCGTGAGGCGATCGCCATCGCCAAAGCGCAGGGCGCCGATCACTACGCTCCCGATGTGATGGCGAAAGTCGCCGTCAATATGCAGAACGCCGAGGGCTATTACATCAGCAAACACGAGAAGGATCTCGACACCGTCGCTCGCGAAGCGACCCAGCAAGCTGAAGACGCGCGGCGCATCAGCCTCGTGAAGGAGCAGGAAGAAGCTGACATTGCGGCCAAAGAAGCCGCCGCCCGCCGCGAGCGGGAAGCGCGCGAGCGAGCCGTCGCCGCGAAGGCGGAAGCCGATGAACAGGCGCAGTTGCGCGCCGCGGCGGACGCCGATCGCGCCGCCGCCGAGCGCGAAAAACACGAAGCCGAGATTGCGACGGCCAAGGCTCTCAGCGCCCAGCATGACGCCGAGCTTGCGCGTCAGGCTGCGCTTGCCGAACAGAAACGTCTGGCGGACGAAAACGCCGCCGCGCAGGCTGCCAGGGCATCCGCCGAGCGCGACACCCAGGCAATGCGCGAAAAGCTTCGTGACCAGCTCAACGCCATCCTGCAGACCCGCGACACGGCGCGCGGTTTGATCGTAAACCTGTCTGACGTGCTGTTCGATTTCGATAAGGCTTCGCTGAAGCCGGGCGCGAAGGAGAAGCTGGCGAAAGTTTCCGGCATTCTTCTCGCGTATCCGAGCCTGCATATGAATGTCGAGGGACACACCGACAGCGTCGGGAGCGACGAATACAATATGAAGCTCTCGCAGCGGCGCGCGGATGCGGTTCGCGACTATCTGGTGTCGAACGGCATCGCGACACCGAATGTGCAGTCGGTCGGTCTGGGCAAGGAAGGACCGGTGGCCTCGAATGATACGGCGGCCGGCCGGCAGCAGAACCGGCGTGTCGAGATGGTCGTCAGCGGTGACGTGATTGGCCAGCCGATCGGGGCGCCGACCAGCTCACTCCGCTAACTTGACATGCGTGGCAGCGCCGGCATCAACGCCGCGCGCTGCCACGTCACTTCCGGGCCAGCACGCGGTCGAGCGTTTCCCGCAACGTCTTCCTGAACCTCTTTATATAACCGCATATAGCCGCCTGTTATCTCCTGCAAACTGCACCTGAATCACGCCAGTCTTGTCGATGAACAGAATCTGCGGCAGCACCAGCGGTAGTTGTGCGGATAACCGAGGAAGATCGTCGCATAATCCTGCGGGTCATATCCAGGCATAAAAATCCGGGTGGTATTTCGCGATGAAATCCGGAATGTGAAGCGCCGGCATGATCTCGATCGCCGAGGCGAGAACCACGACTCCCTGTTTTTCACAATCCGCCTGGGTGCGCGCGGACAATCTGATGCGGTTGAGCACGCCGGTGGTGAACTGGCATGATCGCAATCTGGACGCCGGAGGCCTCGACCTTGCGTGGGAACTGCGGGGTGAACGGTTCCGTCGCGGCGAGTGAGGCGGCCAAACCGAGACACAAGGCCAAAGCTCCAGAACCAACCCGGCCTCCAGCCCGTTTCATCCCCCGTTGTGGCCAAGCCGCAATGCTGGTTCACACCGTCTCACTGTTTTTCTCACTGCTTGTTTTCAATTACATGGAGAGAACACAAGCCGGAACGGCCGGTCGCGCCCTGTACCCTCGGGGCGTCTCCCGGTTTCGGCAAACGGGAGTACAGAAAGCGAAAACCAGAATGTCTGGCGATCCGATTATCATTATCGGAAATTTCCTGTTTCTGTAAGTAACTCTCTATGCGTGAGCAGAGCGCATTCCTGCCGAAAACAAACCGGAAAATCCGGTAAATCGCCTGGAGCGTCAAAAGAGTCCGGTACAAGCACCCTGCGGGCGCGGCATTTTGCCCGCTCGCCGGGTGGTCCGGAAGCTAAATTGAAGATAAGTACTATACGGCCCCAGTACTTGCACCGCCGTTGAACTCTGATAGAGTGACGTTGTAGCCGTACTTTTTTGTACCTCTATTACCCTCCCGAAGCGAGTTCCGGGTGCGGACGACAATCCGACACTGCGCGATCTTTGGCGCTGCTCTGGTCGCGTTTCCGCTGTGCGGTTCAGCATGGCGTCCCGACACCAATTCTGCGTCGTCTCCGGCTGAAGCGGCGCTTCACGATGAAGCCGTGCGGCTCTATATCGCCGGGGAGTTCACGCGCGCGGGGGAACTGTTTCGAATAGCGGCGGTGCGAGCCGAGGGTGACCGCGCGATGCGCCGGGCCGCCGTGAACTGGAACAACGGCGGGGCGTCCGCTCTGGCGCGGCTCGACTATCGCGGCGCGCTGCCCGACCTCCTCAAAGCGAAGCAAACGGCGGAAAAATATCGGCTCACCGCATCGCTGCGCATGACGATGAACAATCTGGCGAACCTCTATATGGAGATGGGAGATACCACCGGCGCCTTGCGGATTGCCCGCGAGGGCTTGTCGGCAGCGGGTGACGATCCGGATCCCAATGTCATGTCGAAGCTGCATTTTCAGCTCGCGACAGCTCTCGCCCGCCTGGGCCGTTTCGACGAGGCCGAGCCGATCTACCGGCAGTCGATCGAAGAGCTCGATGGCCAGGCCGATCCCTGGAGCATGGCCCTGATGCTGGGGAATTTCGGCAGCGAGTGCCTGGAAGCGGGCCGGCTTGAGCAGGCGGAAGCCGTCCTCGACGAATCACTGCGCGTCGCGTGGCTCAATCGAATTGATCCCTCCGCCAACATCCTGCGGGCGTTGGCGAAATTGAAAGCCCGGCAGGGCGATGCGCGATCGGCGGCGGCACTGTTCGAGGCGGCAATCGAAGCTCCGCCCGGAATCACTCCCCGTTGGATGATCTACACCGACCGTGGGGAATTCCGTCTTGGCCGGAACGATCTCGCGGGCGCTCTCGCCGATTTTCGCGAAGCCCGCCGCAGCGCCGCGGAGATGCGGGCGGATATCGTGCCGGCCGACCACGATCGGGTGGCGCTCGAAGGCGGATTGAGCCGCGGCATGTCCGGGCTTATCGAAGCGGGAAATCGGCTGGCTGTTCGGACCTCGGATGCCGCGTTGCTGGAGGAGACGTTCGACGCCGCCGAACAAGACCGCCGCTGGAGTCTGCGCGCGCTCGACCCGGAATCCAGCGACTGGCGCAGCCGGCTGCCGGGCCGGTATTGGGACGTGCTCGCCCGGTATCAATCGGTGGAGCGGTCGCTGCTTGCAAAATCGACGGCTGCTCTTGCGCGGCAGGCTTCGAGTCTGCAACGCGAGCTGGAGGAGCTGGAGGCAACCGCCGGTGATGGTTCGCGCCCGGCCGATTTCGCAGCGGGCGAAGAGCCGGCGATGGTGCGCGTCCGCCGCGTCCTTGAACCGCAGACCGTGCTGTGGAGCTTCCATGTGGGCGCCGCCGGCGGATGGGCCTGGGCGGTGGACTCCCAGGGAGCTGGCGTATATCCCATCCCGTCAGCCCGGGTCCTGAAAGCGGCGGTGGAAGAATTTTCCGGCGCGGTGGAGCGCGGGGATCCCGAAACCGTGCCTCTCGGCCGGCGTCTTTACGGATTGTTGTTTGGTGGCGCCCCGGCGCGGTATACGGCGGCCAAACGATGGCTCCTGGAACCGGACGGTCCGTTGTTCGATCTTCCCTTCGGTGCTTTGGTGCCTGGAAAAAACGGACCCAAATTTCTCTTCGAGAGCGCCGTGCTCGAAACTATTCCCGGCGCTCTGATGCTCCAACGCCGGCAGCCCTTCGGCGACGGGCAGTTTCTCGGAATCGGCGATGCGATCTACAACGCCGCCGACGATCGCTACCAGGGAAAACGGCCGGTCGTCGCGCTCCCACGCATCGCTGGGACAGGCGCGGAGATCGAAGCCTGCGCGCGGGCGTGGAATCCTGCGAAGGCGCGCATCCTTACGGGAGCGGAGGCGGGCATCGCGCCGGTTCGCGAAGCGCTGCTGTCGAATCCGGCCGTAATCCATTTCGCGACGCATGTTGTGAAGGGTCCCGGAGAGCACGCCTCCGGATTGATCGCCCTGAGTCTGGACCGGTCCGGCGCGATGGGATTGCTCGGCCCCACCGAGATTGTGTCGCACACGATCTCGCCGCGTCTGATCGTGTTGAACGGGTGCCACTCCGCGCAGGGCGATGCTTTGCCAGGCACGGGGCTGATGGGTTTGACGCGCGCGTGGATCGGAGCGGGTGCCCGCTCCGTGCTGGCTACGCGGTGGGATATCGCCGACGACGCGGGCGCGTCGATGATGGCCGCCTTTTATCGCGCCCTGCAGGCCCATCCCGAGGGCGGTCCGTCAGGCGCGCTGCGGGAGGCGCAGCTTAAGTACTTGCAGAGCGAGGTATCGAGGGGCGAGACCCCGGTGAAGGGATTGGCGGCGGCCGCCGCTTACTTCCTGCTGGGCAGGGAGTGACATATGTCTACGGCGTCAGGAGTCGAGGTTATGACCGGCAAACAGCCAGCTCGCGAGCGGGGAGATCCGGAGCATTCCGGAGAAGGCGGGCCGGAGGGGCTGCAGATTCCGGACTGGTCGAACCTCGTGACCGGCATCCGCGAGGGAAATCCGGCCGCCATGGCCGAGTTGTACGGAATTTTCGCCAAGGGAATACGTTACTTCCTGCTGCGGAATCTGGGACCGGCCGAGTTGGATGATAAGGTTCACGATTGTTTTGTGATCGTAACCCAGGCGATCCAAAACGGCGATTTGCGGGAGCCGGAAAGGCTTATGGGCTACGTCCGGACCGTAGTGAAACGGCAGATCGCCGCGTCAATCGATATCGCGGTGCAGCAGCGGCGGTCGCGGGTCGAGTTCGAGGATTCGATGTTCGGCCTCTCTGACTGGCGGGATAACCCCGAACACAACGTGATCGCGCTGCAGCGTGCCGAGATCGCGCGGAAGGTGCTGAACGGAATTTCACGGCGCGATCGGGATATCCTCAATCGTTTCTATGTCTTGGAACAATCGCAGGAGCAGATCTGCGCCGACATGGGGCTGAGTTATAACCAGTTCCGGCTGCTCAAATCGCGGGCCAAGGCACGGTTCGGGGAGCTGGGGAGGCGATTCGCCGAGGGGACGGGGAGGCGATTCCGGAAAAATACGTAGAAGAAAATCTGAGAGGAACTCCGCCGTCCCACACTATTCCCATAATGGTACTAGTGGAGGAACGTGTGGAATTGAGCGCGCATGGCTCAGACGATCAACTGGAGCAATACGCTCTGGGACGCCTGCCCGCCGCGGAAATTTCCCCGCTCGAAGAGCACTTGATGGCTTGCGATACCTGCCGCGAGAAAGTGGATGAGTTCGAGGCGGCGGGCGCTGCCTTTCGGACGGCCTTGACCGACGACCTGGTCAGCGCGATTATCCCACGACAGAGCGGATTCATGGATTGGCTGCTCGCGGCGGTGCGCCGTCCGGCGGTTTCGATGGCGTTCGCGTTCGCCGTTCTGATCGCGGTGGTGGGATTGTTCTCGCAGGTTAGGACGAAGCTCGCGCCCGTAGCGACGCTGCGATTGACGGCAGTGCGCAGTGACATGCCCGCGACGGCCCCGGCGCGGCAATTCGAGCTGACGCTGGCGGATGGTCCGAAAGAGGGCGGTCCGTTCCGGGTGGAGATTGTGAACGCGGAGGGCGCTTCGATGTGGCAGGGACTGGCGGAGAGTGGTCCCGCGGGCGTCAGGGTAGAAGTGAAGCAGCGGCTGGGCCAGGGAGATTATTTCGTGCGCCTGTACACGACTTCGGGCGCGGTATTGCACGAATACGGGTTCCGCGTGAGGAACTAAAGCTTACCCCAGAGCCTTTTCAAAATCCGACAGCAGATCGCGCCAGTTTTCCGTTCCCACTGAAATCCGCACCAGGCCTTCGCCGATCGAGCCGTCGTCGAGCTCCTGCGCTGTCCAACTGGAATGGGTCGTCGTGCGCGGATGGCACACCAGCGTCTCAACCCCGCCAAGCGACACCGCATTCCGCGCGATCTTCAGCTTGCGCAGGAAGTCGAATGCCGCGGCTTTGCCGCCGCGAATATCGAGCGAAATGATCCCACCCGGAAAATCGCATTGCGATTTGAAGATGCGGGTCTGCTCGGCATCTTCAAACAGCGTCGGGTAGTAAACCTTCTCGATGTTCGGATGGCGCTTCAGCATCTCCGCAATCCTCTGTGCGCTCTTGCTCTGACGGTTCATGCGCAGGCCGACGGTGGAGAGGCGCGTGTTCAGGATCCAGCATTCGTCGGGCTGCAGGATGTTTCCGAACAGACTCCGCTTCGCGCGGATTTTCTTCATAAGCGCGGTATCGCGTGTGAACGCCATACCGCCGATGATGTCGCTGTAGCCGCCGAGGTACTTCGTCGCCGAGTAGATCGAGACATCCGCGCCCAGCGCCAGCGGATGCTGGAACGCCGGCCCCAGAAACGTGTTGTCCACCATGACGAGCGGCCGCTCGCCACCGCGCCCGCTCACTCTGCCGGCGGTTTCGCACGCGTGCCGAATGTCCGTCATCACGATAGTCGGATTGGCCGGCGTCTCGATCAGCACGACCCGCGGATTCCGCGCCGACTGGATGGCATCCGCCATATCACCGGTGCGGCCGGCCAGCACAGGCAGGCTCTCAACCCCGAAGTCGCCGAGAAAATCGGCGATTAACGTTTGGGTCGCGCCGTAAATCGGAATGGTGAAGACAACACTGTCGCCCGGCTGCACGACCGCGAGCAGCGCCGTCATGATCGCCGCCATGCCGGAATTGAAAACGGCCGCTGCCTGCGCTTCCGGTTCGAGCGGGAGCGACTGCTGTTCGAGAATCTCGGCGTTCGGATGGTTGAAGCGGGAGTAGATGAGCTGCGGATTGTCCTTCATCGAGGCGAACGCATGCTCCGCCTCCTCGGGACTTGAAAAAACGTACGTCGAGCTGCGAAAGACCGCCGGCCGCGCCGAACCTACCGACAGGCGCGGATCGAAGCCCCGGACGAGCACGTCAGTTTCGGGATGCAGCTTCTCCATAGCACGATGGTGGCACAAGCGAGCAAGATGGTGGCACAAGCGGCATGCGGGCAGGAATGCCGGCGCCGCGAGACTATGCTGTCAATTCTTCGAAGCGCGTGCCGGCGCGCCGCACTGTCTCATTCCGCTCGGGCCCGGTCGAGATGCAGCCCACTTCCACGCCCGACTGCCTCTCGAGAAACGCACAATATTCCCGGGCCGCCGCCGGAAGATCGTCCCAGTCGGAAATCCCCTTCGTCTCGCTCTTCCATCCGGGCAGCGTTTCATAGACCGGCTCGGCCTTTGCCAACTCGCGCCACGTGGCCGGAATCTCGCACGTCTCGCGGCCGCCGATCTTATACGCCACGCAGACGGGAATTTCATCCAGCTCATCGAGAACGTCGAGCTTCGTGAGCACCATACTGTCGAAGCCGTTGATCCCTGACGTATAGCGAATCAGCGGCACGTCGAACCACCCGCAGCGCCGCGGACGTCCCGTCACTGATCCGAATTCATGGCCCCGCCTGCGGATCAGTTCGCCCACGCCATCCGCCGCTTCCGACGTGAACGGGCCGGCGCCCACGCGTGTCGTGTACACCTTGGAGATCCCGATGATGCCGTCGATCTGCGTCGGAGGCACGCCCGCGCCCGTGCACGCCCCGCCCGCCGACGCGCTCGACGACGTGACAAACGGAAATGTGCCGTGGTCGATGTCGAGCATCGTCCCCTGCGCGCCTTCGAACAGCAGGTTGCTGCCCGCCGCGCGCGCGTCCGCCAGCAACTTCGCCGTATCGCAAACCATCGGACGAATGCGCTCTGCCGCTTCGATGTAACGATCGACCACCGACGCCATATCGCCGGCGACGTACTCCGACTCGTCGATTCCGAAAGCGCGCGCGCGGGTGCGGTGATCCCCCATAAGGGTCGTCATCGCTTCGGGAAAGTAGTCGCGGTCGAGCAGGTCGGCCACGCGAATGCCGCGTCGCCCGGCTTTATCCTCATAACAAGGCCCGATGCCCTTCAGCGTCGTTCCGATCGCCCTCTCCCCCAGCTCGGAAATCTTCTCGACCAGCCGGTGCGAAGGCAGCAGGACCTGCGCCCGATTGCTGATGCGAAGCTGCCGTTCGACATTGATGCCGGCCGCCGCGAGCTGCCCGACTTCTTCGAGCAGAGCGAGCGGGTCGACCACCAGTCCGTTGCCGATCACGGCGGTCTTGCCGGGATGCAGAATGCCGCTCGGGACCAGCCGCAGCACGAACTTTCGCTCGCCGATTAGGATGGTGTGGCCGGCGTTGTTGCCGCCCTGATACCGGACGATGTAATCGAACCGGCCAGCCAGCATATCCACAAGCTTGCCCTTGCCTTCATCGCCCCATTGAGCTCCGAGAATGATGATATTACTCAAACGGGCTATTGTAACGCACTGTGTTACGCTGGCCTCTTATGCAGCTTTCAGGCGTATTTGTCGAGCTTGGCGAAGAGCGCCTGCCATTGTTGTTACGCGGCATTTCCATCGGAAAACTAAAGACTTATCAGCTTTACGAACGCTTCAAAACCCGCACCCATCTGGCCAAAGTCAACACTGAGAATCTGCGCAAAGCCGCTGCGCGTTTTTGGACGCGTCTGAACGCTCAGGAGGAAGAATTCGCGACCGATCTGTCGCAGGCAATCCTCATCTCCCATCTGGATATGATCGCGGCGGTGCTCGACTTTCTCGGCATTCCGAACGAGCAAGGCTTCTTCGGCAAGGACCTCGATGCAAAGCAGTATCTCACCGAGGGCTGGCAAGCCCGCACGTGGGAGGAGTTCAAAGGCAAATACCCCGAGGCGCTGCTTCTCTTCTACATCAATCACCTCGATTGGGAGTTAGCATCGGCGCGGCAAGCGTGGCGGCCCGCCGCGTAATGCAGGACCTTGTCGACAGCGCTCTCGCGCGAATTGAAACCGCCGTCACAGCCGAAGAGCTCGAAGCAGTCCGGGTTGAAGTGCTCGGCCGTAAGGGCGTCATCACCCAGCTCAGCAAGGACATGGGCAAGCTTTTGCCGGAGGAGCGCGCGGCCCGCGGCAGGTTCATCAACGCCGCGAAGCAATCGCTCGAAGAGGCGTGGGAGCGCCGCAAGTCCGGCTTCGAGCGCGCCGCGCTGGCAAAGCGTCTCGACGCGGAATGGCTCGATCTCACTGTGCCCGCGCCCGGAGTCAAGCCGGGCAGCCTGCATCCCATCACGCAAATCCAGTGGGAGATCGAGGACCTCTTCCGCTCCCTCGGCTTCTCGGTGCTCGATGGGCCCGAAGTCGAGACCGAATACTACAACTTTGACGCGCTGAATATTCCGCAGGATCATCCGGCGCGCGACATGCAGGACACTTTCTGGCTCGACGGAGGGAAACTTCTGCGCACCCACACGTCGCCCGTGCAGGTGCGTGGCATGGAGAAGCTCGGCCCCCCGCTGCGCATGATCGCGCCCGGCCGCGTCTTCCGCAACGAGAGCGTGGACGCGTCGCACGAGCACACGTTCTATCAGCTCGAAGGCATGATGATCGACCGCGATGTGTCGGTCGGAAACCTGATTTACTTTATGAAGACGCTGCTCACCGCGATCTTCCATCGGGATGTGACCGTGCGGCTGCGACCCGGCTTTTTTCCGTTCGTCGAGCCGGGGTTCGAGCTGGATATCCGCTGCCTGATCTGCGGCGGCAGCGGCTGCCCGGTGTGCAAGCAGAGCGGCTGGGTCGAACTGCTGCCGTGCGGCCTGGTAAATCCGCATGTGCTGCGGACGAGCGGTATCGACCCGGCGGAGTGGAACGGCTTCGCGTTTGGACTGGGTCTCACGCGTCTGGTGATGATGCGGTACGCGATCGACGATATTCGTTGGCTGCAGAGCGGCGACCTGCGCTTCCTGGAGCAGTTTTGAATCCATGAAATTCTCCTACTCGTGGATCCGCTCTTTCGTCGACGGCCTCGACGTTCCCGCAGAAGCCCTCGAGCGCCTCATCACCATGAAGACGGCGGAATGCGAGGGCGTCGAAACCGCGGGCGCTCTCCTCGCTGAAGCTGCCGCCGCGATCGTCGAAAGTGTCGAGCCGATCGAAGGCAGCCACAACGTTAAAGCCGTCGTCGACGCCGGACGCTACGGGCGCAAGACCGTCGTTTGCGGCGCGCCGAACTGCCGGCCAGGCATCCGCACGATCTACGTTCCTCTCGGCGTCAAAGTCATATCGGGCGTCGAAAGCGACGGCATGCTCGCCAGCGCGGCGGAACTCGGCATCAACCGCGATCACGCCGGCATCGTCGAACTGCGCGGCACGCCCGAGATTCCGCTTTCCGACAGCATCATCGAGATCGACAACAAAAGCATCACCCATCGGCCCGATCTCTGGGGACACCACGGCATGGCCCGCGAAGTCGCGGCCATCACCGGCAAGACCCTGCGCGATCCCGTCTGGATCGGCGGCCTGCCCGCGCCCGGCGGACCGGTCATCGTCGAGATCGAAGACCTCGGCCTCTGCCCGCGCTATAGCGCGCTGGTTTACGAGAACATCCGGGTGCAGCCGTCGCCGCTCTGGCTGCAGGCGCGCCTCACGGCCGTGGGACTCAACCCCATCAACAACATCGTCGACCTGACGAACTTCATCATGGCGGAGCTCGCCCAGCCCATGCATGCGTTCGATCGCGCGAAGCTCACGGGCGAGACGATTTGGGCGCGTCCGTCCCGCGCAGGCGAATCGATCGCGGCGCTGAATGACGAATACTATGCGCTCGCGCCTTCCAATCTCGTGATCGCGGATGAGTCGGGGCCGATCGCGATCGCCGGCGTAATCGGCGGCAAGGACAGCGCGATCTCGGAAGCAACGACCTCCATCGTCCTCGAAGCGGCGAACTTCAACGCGTCGAGCGTACGCAAGACGTCCGCCGCGCTGAAGCTGCGCACCGATGCCTCGATGCGCTTCGAAAAGGCGCAGGACCCGCACAACACCGTCCGCGCCCTCGCGCGCGCCATGGACCTCCTCCCGCTCCTCTCGCCCGGCGCGCGTCTCGTCGGAGGGCTTGCCGATAGCGGCGCGCCCCTGCGCCAGCCCGCGCCCATCTCACTCGACCTCGCCTGGCTCGCCCGCAAGCTCGGACGCACGCTCGACGCGGCAGAAGTGATCCGCATTCTCGAAAGCCTGGCTTTCAAAGTGACGGAAGCCGCGCCGGGGAAGCTCACGGTCACGATTCCTTCGTGGCGGGCGACTAAAGACGTCGCGATGCCTGACGATCTCGTCGAAGAAGTCGGACGCATGATCGGCTACGACTCGATCGAGCCGCGTCCGCCGCTTGTTCCCTGCGCGCCGTCGTACGATCCGCCGGAGCGCGAGTTTCTGCGCGGCATCAAGCGCCTGATGGCTGCGCGCGGCTACACCGAAGTTTCCAACTACTCGTTCATCAGCGAGGAGGAAGCCCGGCGATTCGGCTTCGACATCGCCGATCATCTTCGCGTTCTCAACCCCATCGCGGCCGGACAGGAGCTGCTGCGGACCTCGCTCCTCCCCGGCATTCATCGCAACATCGTCGAGAACGCGCGGCACTTCGCGGAATTCCGCATCTTTGAAACGGGCCATGAGATCCACGCGTCCGGCGAGCGATTGCGCTTGATGGCGGCTCTCTACAGCGAAGCCGGACCGCTTGAGCTCAAGCGCATCGCCGAGTGTCTCGCACCGGGCGTACATGTGAGACCGGCCGAGCCGCGTTCCTGGGAACACCCCGCCCGTTGCGCGGCCCTCGAGTGGCAGGGACGCGAAATCGGCCGCCTGAGCGAGATGCACCCGGACTTCATGGAATCGGGCCGCGCCGCCGTCCTCGACATCGATCTCTCGCTGCTGCGCGAACTGGAACCGGCGGGCGCAACTTATACACCTGTGCGCAAGTTTCCGACGAGCGCGTTTGACATCTCCGTTGTCGCCGGCGCGCGCGAGCTCGCCGGGAAGATCGAGCTCGAAATCAGACGCTTCGCGGGAGAGCTTGCGGAGAAGATCGAGTACGTGCGTGAGTATCAGGGCGAGCGCCTGCCCGAAGGAAAGAAGAGCGTGTCTTTCCGGATCATCGCGGGGGCGGCGGATCGTACGCTGACAGCAGTCGAAATTACGGCCATGCGGAACGGGATTATCGAGGGGTTGACTGCGCTCGGTTACGAACTGCGGGTATGAACGACAAGCGCCGGCATGAGTGCCGGCGCACGTTCAATACAAATGCGGGTGGGCGGCTTTCATCTCCTCCGCCACCGCGCGCGCCATTTGAATCTGCACCAGCGGCCCCTTGTCGATGCCGGGACACCACTCGCCCGTCTTCTTCCAATTCCGTTTGTCGCCCACCAGTTCCGGCCAGTAAGGAAACGCCGCACACTGCAGCGGCTTGGCCGGATGCACCGAGCATCCGCCGTCCTTCAGGAACTCGCACTGCGCGTGCCTGGGCACCCGTAACCGCCGCAAATGCCGCGTCCGGTAGACGTAGCGCTTCTCGAACGCCGCTTGCGTCATCTTCAGGAACTTCGCGAGGCGCGGGATATCGCCTTCCGTCAAATAGACGAACCCCTGCTGCTCACAACATTTCGTGCAGCCGGCCTGACACTCAAAACGCATTAATTCCACCAAGTATAGCCGTACAATCAAACAATGCCGGAAGAAAAAGAGACCCAGCCAGATCGCGCCATGGGTTTTGCCACGCGCTCGCTTCACGCGGGCCAAAAGCCCGACCCAGCTACCGGAGCGCGCGCCGTTCCCATTTACCAGACGACGTCTTTTGTGTTTGAGAACTCCGAATACGCCGCCGCGCTTTTCGGCCTGCAGCAGTTCGGCAACATCTATACGCGCATCATGAACCCGACGACCGCCGTCTTCGAAGAGCGCATGGCTTCGCTCGAGGGCGGCGCCGCGGCTCTTGCCACAGGCAGCGGACAGGCCGCGCAGTTCCTCGCTCTCAGCAGCCTCATGCAGGCGGGCGATCACATGGTGTCGTCCGCGACGCTCTACGGCGGCACTTACACGCAGTTCTCGGTGTCGTTCAAACGCCTCGGCATCGACGTGACGTTCGTCGAGCCGGACGATCCGGAAAACTTCCGCAAAGCGATCCGCCCGAATACGCGCGCGGTCTATGGCGAGACGATCGCGAATCCCCGCATGAACATTCTCGACATCGCGAAGGTGGCGGCGATCGC
>DASZLP010000297.1:0-10447 GCA_035552355.1 Bryobacteraceae bacterium
CCCTCGGAGGTACCGAGCGCACGTGATCGGCCACTGTGCATTCGACTGCGGAGAGCAGAAACCGATTCGCTCGTCATGCTCATTTCGAGCTCAGGCTCAGAGTAGGGCGATCGCCCGGGCTTCGGGCGACATCGTAACGAAGCGTAACTCTGCCGGCGCCTGGCCCCCTCGATACTGTGAGATTTCCGCGCTATAACCCAGCGCTGCACTTGAAATTCGCAGCGTCGTCCGTGCTGCCGCGCACCTCAGCCGAGCCTGCCCAACCACTGCTTCGCGATCGAAAAATCCGCCGGCGTCAGATCATGCCCGGCATTTTGCACCACGAAATCCACGCGCGCTCCAGCCGCTGTAAGCGCCCGCGCGAGTGCTTCCGCGCCGCTCAGGGGAATTACCTCATCCGACTGGCCTGCCGAGAGCAGAACCGGCGCGTCGTTCAAATCCGCGGCCAAATCCGCGGCCGCATCCACGATTCCGCGCGCCCGCAGCAGACACGCGCCGGCAATCGACCCTGGATGCAGCAGCATCAGGGCTCCGGCCATGTTGGCGCCGTTCGAATAGCCGAGCGCATAGAGGCGGCTGGCGTCGATCTTGTATTGGGCCGTCATCCGTTCCAGCCATTCGGCGAGTTCGGCAGCGCGTCCGGCGATCTCATCCCGATCGAATCCCTCTGGACCCGGATACCCGAAGAAGCGCCGCGCGCCATGCTGCAGAACATTGCCGCGCGCGCTCAGCAGCGCCGCGCCCGGTGCGAGCGCCGCCGCCACGGGAAACAGGTCGTTCTCGTCACCGCCGGATCCGTGCAGCAGAAGAAGCGTGAGTGAGGAAGTCCCCGGCTGGAATTTATGGACGAAATTCATCAGCGATAGCGCCCGCGCAGGCTGTTCATGCGAATTTCCAGCAACTCGCCGAAAGCGTGGAGTCCGTTGAGCATGCCGACTTTGCTGCCGTCCACGTGGTTCCATCGCACGGGGACTTCGGCGATTCCATAGCCCTTGCGATAAGCGATGTAAAGAATCTCCGCGTCGAAGCCGAAGCGCTCGAGCTTCTGGCGCGGGAAGACGGCCTCGGCGACATCGGCGCGGAAGAGTTTGAAGCCGCACTGCGTGTCGGCGATCGGAAGTCCCGTGGCCGCGCGCATCACGCCGTTGAAGATGCGTCCCATGGTTTCGCGCATGCCTGGCTGGTGGACGCCGATGAGCGAGCGATCCAGCGCGCGCGATCCGATGGCGATATCGTCCTTGCCGTTCTCGACGGCTTTGTAGAGTTTCTCCAGTTCCTCGATGGGCGCGGAAAGATCGGCATCGCTGAAGAGCCGCCAATGGCCGTGCGCTTCAAGCATTCCATGGCGGACCGAATAGCCCTTCCCGCGATTGCCTGGATTGCGCAACACGCGGATAGTGGGATTAGCGTCGGCGAACGTCGTCGCGGCGGCGACGGTGCCGTCGGTCGAGCCGTCGTCCACGACGATGATTTCGTGGAAGCCCCAGTGCGTGTCCCGGAGGTATTTCTCGACACGTCCGAGCGTGGCGGGCAGTCTTGAAGCTTCGTTGTACGCCGGGATGATGACCGAGATGGATCGGGGCAAAGTGTGATAATAACGGATTCCCAACTGAGCGCACAGTCCGCGACGCGTGCGTTGTGCGCGTCGAAAAGAGGAGAGAGGTCACAATTGTCGCTGGAAGACGAGTTGTTTGAGCAGCGCGCGGCGCGTGTGCGTGAAATCGAAGCCCTGGGTTACCGCCCGTTCGGCAAGCGATTCGATTTCACAACGACTATCCCGAACGTTCTGCGCGAGCACGGCGAGAAGACCGCGGAGCAGCTCGTCCCCGAAATTCGTCTGAAGGTCGCCGGCCGGATTCAGACCATCCGCCGCATGGGCAAGGCGGGCTTCATGCACATCCAGCAGAACGGCGCAAAGCTGCAGTGCTATGTGCGCAAGGACGCGGTTCCCGACAACGACTACCAGCTTTTTGGATTGCTGGACATCGGCGACATCATCGGGGCTGATGGCTATCTGTTTCGCACGCGCACGGGCGAGTTGAGCCTGCACGTCGAGAAGCTGGAGTTCCTTTCGAAGACACTGCTCGCCATGCCGGAGAAGTGGCACGGTCTTGAAGACGTCGAGATCCGTTACCGCCAGAGGTATCTGGATCTGATCGCGAACCCCGAAAGCCGGCGGGTGTTTGAGACGCGCGCGAAAACTATTTCGTCGCTGCGGCGGCAGCTTGAAGAGCGCGGTTATCTCGAGGTCGAGACGCCAATGATGCAGCCGGTTTACGGCGGGGCGGCGGCGAAGCCGTTCGTGACGCATCACAATACTCTCGATATCGATCTCTATTTGCGGATCGCGCCGGAGCTGTATCTGAAGCGGCTGATCGTGGGCGGGCTCGAGCGTGTGTACGAGATCAATCGCAACTTCCGCAATGAAGGAATTTCGACGCGCCACAATCCGGAATTCACGATGATTGAGTTTTACCAGGCTTACACCGACTATCGCGGGCTGATGGATCTGAGCGAGCAGATGCTGCGGCAACTGGCGATCGATGCGACAGGCGGGACGGTGGCGCCTTATGGAGACACGCAGCTCGATTTCGGAACGTTGCGGCGGATGACGATGCGCGAGGCGGTCGTCGAGCATTGGGAAGGGCCGGGGAAGCCGTCGCTCGACGACGTGCGCGATCCCGAATGGCTGAAGCGCCAGACCGGGAAGTTGACGGCCGGCGAAGGGTTGGCGAATCTGTTTGAAGAACACGCCGAGAAGAAGCTGATCCAGCCAACGTTGATTTACGATTTCCCGGTGGAAGTATCGCCGCTTTCGAAAAACAAACCGGATGAGCCCGAGCTTGTCGAGCGATTCGAGATCATCATCGCCGGCATGGAGATCGGGAACGCTTATACCGAGTTGAACGATCCGATGGAGCAGCGCCGGCGTTTCGATGCGCAATTGGGAATGCGCGAACGCGGGGACGAAGAAGCACATCAGATGGATGAGGACTATCTGCGGGCGATGGCGTACGGGATGCCTCCCACGGGCGGCGAGGGGCTCGGGGTCGATCGGTTGACGATGCTGCTGACGAATTCGCAGTCGATCCGCGACGTGGTTTTGTTTCCGCTGCTGCGGCCGGAGGGCGAGATCGGTATCGCGGAAAAGCTCCGGAGCCTCGACGCCGCAGGGTGAAAGGCACACCACATGACCTCATCCTTTGAGCTCTTCGTCGCCGGGCGCTACCTGCGCGCGCGCCGCAAAGAGAAGGTGATCTCCGTCATCACGGTCATATCCGTGATCGGCGTCGCGGCAGGCGTCATGGCGCTGATCATTTCGCTGGCCGTCAACAACGGATTCCAGACAACCCTGCAGCGCAACATGCTGGCGGCAACGGCGCACCTGAATCTGTTGAACAAAGATCCCGGCGTCGGCATCGACAACTGGCCGATGCTGCTTACGAAGATGCGCGCGCTGCCCCATGTAGTCGCGGTGGCGCCCGTGCTCTACGACTCGGTAATACTGAGCGGCGCACAGGGTCCGAAGCTCATCGAGCTCAAAGGCGTCGATATCAAAGACGAACTGGCGACGAGCGACACGCTCAGGCATCTGAAGTCGGGATCGCTCGCGCGGCTGAAGGAAGATGAGGGTCTGCCTGGAATCGTCATCGGTGTGAAACTCGCCGCGGAGGAAGGACTCGCGCTGAACAGCGTCATCACGCTGGTGGATCCGATGGGCGCTCTTACGCCGCTTGGGCCGGCGCCGCACAATCTGAGATTCCGCATCGCGGGTATTTTTGAAACGGACTTCTTCGACGTGGACGATTCCTGGACATACGCATCGCTGGCCTCGGTGCAGCGGCTGCACTCCGTTGCCGACGTCGTGAATTCGATCGAGATCCGGCTGGACAATCCGGATCTGGCGCCGCAGGTGGCGCCTGCGGCCACACGCGCGGCCGGCCCCGGCATCAGCGCTATCACGTGGCAGGAGCAGCATGGGGACTTTTTCCACGCCCTGAAACTGGAGCGTGTCGTGACCGCCATCACGATTGGCATGATCGAGCTGGTGGGCGCCCTGAACATCCTGATCACGCTGACGATGATCGTGCTGACGAAGTACAAAGACATCGCCGTGCTGATGTCGATGGGAGCGCGGCGCGGGCAGATCCGCCGGATCTTCGTGATGCAGGGTGCGATGATCGGCGTGATCGGAACCGCGATCGGCCTGGTGATTGGATACGGGTTCAGCTATTTCGCAGGCGTTTACCGCTGGATTCCGCTCGATGAGTCGGTTTATGCTCTCAGCTACGTCCCCTTCCAGCCGCGCCTGGCCGATGGAGTCTGGATAGCCGCGGTGGCGCTCGCGGTGAGTCTCGCGGCGACGCTCTATCCGGCGAACAATGCGACGAGAATTACGCCGGTCGAGGTCCTGAGGTACGAATGAAACCGGCCAAACCGAAGAATCAGGCGGAGCGTAAAACGCGCGTGGCGGCGATCCTGAAATTGCTGGACGAGATGTATCCGGATGCGACCTGCGCGCTCATGCATAAGAATCCGTGGGAACTGCTGGTCGCGACTATTCTTTCGGCGCAGTGCACGGACAAGCGCGTTAACGAAGTCACACCGGGATTGTTCCGGAAGTATCCGACGCCGCGCGATTTCGCGGCGGTGCGGCCTGAAGTACTGGCGCAGGATATCCGGTCGACAGGGTTCTTCAACAACAAGGCGAAGTCGATCGTGGGCGCGGCGAAGAAGATCGTCGGCGAGTTCGGCGGCGCGGTGCCGCGAACGCTGGAGGAGTTGATTACGGTGCCGGGGGCGGCGCGCAAGACCGCCAACGTGGTGCTGGGGACGGGATACGGGATCGCGTCGGGCGTCGTCGTCGATACGCACATGCTGCGGGTTTCGCGGCGCCTCGATCTGACGAAGCGGGACGATCCGGTGAAGGTCGAGCAGGATCTGATCAAAATCATTCCGCGCGAAAAGTGGATTTTGTTCTCGCATCAGGTGATCCATCACGGGCGGGCTGTATGCGTGGCGCGTAAGCCGAAATGCGCTGAATGCAGGCTCGATCCGGTATGCTATGCGGCGGATAAAACGGTTTGACCGCCGGAATCCAATGGGGGGGGTGAAGTAAATGCGATTAGGCGTATTTACCGCGCTGCTGTCTCAGTTATCACTCGATGACGTCCTGCGGAAGCTGCGGGCGCTCAACATCAGGACAGTCGAGCTGGGCACGGGCAACTATCCCGGAGATCCGCACTGCAAGCTCGCGATGCTCGAAGGCGCTTTGGCGTTCAAAGAGTTTAAAAAGAAGATCGACGACCGCGGGTTTACGATCAGCGCGCTGAGCTGCCACGGGAATCCGCTGCATCCGAATCCCGAGATTGCGAAGGCGCATCAGGAGGTCAGCCGGCGCACCGTGGAGTTGGCGAGCAAGCTGGGCGTTCCGGTGGTGATCGACTTCTCGGGATGCCCGGGCGATTGCGAAGGCGCGAAGTATCCGAACTGGGTGACGTGCCCCTGGCCGCCGGATTATCTCGACCTATTGAAGTGGCAGTGGGAGACGAAGGTCGAGCCTTACTGGAAGGCGCAGGGGAAATTCGCGGCCGATCACGATGTGAAGATCGCGGTCGAGATGCATCCGGGGTTCGTTGTTTACAACCCGGAGACGATGCTGCGGCTGCGCGAGATCGCGGGAAATTCTGTGGGATGCAACTACGACCCGAGCCATATGTTTTGGCAGGGGATCGATCCGATCGCGGCGATTCGCGTGCTCGGCGACGCGATCTTCCATGTGCATGCAAAGGACACGCAGATTTACGATCGCAACCTGCCGCGGATGGGCGTGCTCGATACCAAGCCGTACACCGATGAACGCAATCGTGCGTGGATATTCCGGACGGTGGGGTTCGGGCATGGTCCCGAGTGGTGGAGTGAGTTTGTATCGACGCTGCGGATGTTCGGGTACGACTATGTGCTCTCGATCGAGCACGAGGACAGCCTGCTTTCGGCGGAAGAGGGTCTGACCAAAGCAGTGAAGTTCCTCGATGGGATTGTAATTAAGGACAAGCCTGGGGCTGCGTGGTGGGTGTGATCTCCGAAAAGCGCACAGGCGAAGTCCGTTGTGCGCGTTAGGAAAAGCGCACAGGCGAAGTCCGTTGTGCGCCTAAGAAATGCAAGCGCTAAGCTGGGAACCAGAGATGATGAAGAGAATCCTGGTGGCGATGACGGTGCTGGCTCTGGCGGCCGCGGCGTTCGGTCAGAAAAAGAGCAAGGAGCCACAGGAAAAGTCCGTTAGCGGAATCGTCACGGATGCGAGCGGCGCGGCGGTGCCTGGCGCGGTGGTGCAGCTCAAGAATACGAAGACGCTGCAGGTGCGTTCGTTCATTGCCAAGGAGCAGGGCGAATACATATTCCAGGGGCTTTCGACCGACGTGGATTATGAGCTCAAAGCCGATTCGAACGGAAGGAGCAGCGCGACGAAGACGCTGAGCTCCTTCGACAGTCACACCGAAGCCAAAATCAATCTGCAGTTGAAGTAGTGCCGAGCCGGAAATGCGTTTTGAGACTCCGTTCGGTCCCGCGTGGGCGTCGGTCGACAGATCCGGCGCGATGACGGAGTTCTGCTTCGGCTATGGCGATGGAGAAGGCCAGGACGCCGAGGCGGCGCGCCAGGTCCGGGAGTTCTTCGCGGGCAAACGTCGTGCATTCGATTTCCCTCTCGCGCCCGAGGGAACGCCGTTTCAGAAGCGCGTCTGGGCGGAGCTGGTGAAGATCCCTTTCGGCGAAACGATCAGCTATGGCGAACTCGCACGGCGCGTGGGGAATCCGGCGGCATCGCGCGCGGTGGGCGCCGCAAACGGGCAGAATCCGATCGCGGTCATCGTGCCGTGCCATCGCGTCATCGGGTCGAATGGAAAGCTGACGGGATATGGCGGGGGGCTTCCATTGAAGGAGAAGCTGCTCGCGTGGGAGCGGCGGATCGCGGGGACGGCTCCGTCTTTGTTTGGGCAGGTTGGTTTCGAGTAAGCGGAGCACGATACACTGGGCCGCCGGGAGGCTCTGATGAAACTTATCGTAATCGCCGCGATGCTCGCGGGCACGGCCGCGTTCGCGCAGGACTCCGTTCCCGAGATTCCATTCGATTCCAACGCGAACCTGTTGAAGCTTCCGCCGGATTTGTATGTGGGCGAAGTTTCGGGCGTGGCGGTGAACTCGAAGGGCCACATCTTCATCTTTTCGCGCGGGAATTCGACGGGCCCTGCGTACGCGGCGACGGCGGCGCAGTTGCTCGAATTCGGTCCGGACGGCAAGTACATCCGCGAGATCGGCCATAACCTTTATGCGTGGTCGTTCGCGCACGCGGTCCGCGTCGATAAGGACGACAATATCTGGGCGGTCGACAAAGGGTCGGACATGATGATCAAGTTCACGCCCGACGGCCGTGTGTCGATGGTGTTCGGGAGAAAGAAAGAAGCATCGGATGAAGGAGCCGAGGCGTGGAAGCATCCGCGTCCGCCGCTGCCCGCGGTCGATGGACAGTTCCGGCAACCGACGGACGTGACCTGGGACCCGCAGGGCGACATCTTCCTCAGTGACGGCTATATCAACTCGCGCGTGGCGAAGTTCGACAGGAATGGCCGCTGGGTGAAGTCGTGGGGCACGCCGGGCAACAAGCAGGGCGAGTTCAATACGCCGCACAGCATTGCATCCGATGCGAAGGGGAACATCTATGTGGCGGACCGCGGCAATCGGCGCATTCAGGTGTTCGATTCCGATGGCGGATTTCTGCGCGAGATGAAGATTGATGTGCCCGTCCCGCCCGATGCGGTGACATGGATGGGCGCGAAGCCGCCGCAGGGACCCAATCAGCCGGGTACGATGCAGAGCGGCGCGCCGTGGGCGGTGTGTATCACGCCGGGTCCCACGCAGTATTTGTATGCTTCGGATGCGTTTCCGGGACGGGTGTATAAGATGACGCTCGACGGGAAGGTGCTCGGGATGCTGGGGAGCACGGGGCGGCAGCCGAAGGAGTTCGGGTGGATCCATGAGATCGCTTGTCCGGCGGAGAACACGGTCTACGTGGCGGAGATTTTGAACTGGAGGCTGCAGAAGTTGACACTGCATCCGGAGAAGGCGGGACTCGGGGTTTCGGCGAAGAAGTAAAAATAGCCATTTCTCGCAAAGGCGCAAAGGACGCAAAGAAAAGCTGAGGCAAGCTCGCCTGACAGCCCTCGCTGCCCGAACCAGGTGAAAATGGCGCGATTTGCGGTCAACCGGGCCTCCCGCCCGATGTTCAGTCAGAGGGCGAGGCCCTTAACGATCTATCTTTGCCGCCTTGCACGGCAACCGGGTCTTCGGTTGCAGGCTGCCAAAACCCTGTTGGACGTGTTGATAATCGACCGCGTAGAGAAACCATCGGAAAATTGGTATGAAGCAACCTTGTCGACCCGGGAACCCCGGGGGCCGGCGAGTATGTTTGTCGGAACAATTTGGGGTGTTGTGATTGAGCTATGCATTCCAGTCCCACACGTTGTTAACATGAAGTGGGATCTAATGAGCACACACCGAACTCACATCGTGATTCCCGAACCGATTGTGAACGAAATCGACCGATTGGTCGGCAAACGCCGCCGCAGCGAGTTTATCGTTCAGGCGGCTGAACGGGAACTGCTTCGGCTTCGGCAGATCAGGGCGCTGGAGAAGATCGGAGGCGCCTGGAAGGATCGCGAGCATCCCGAGTTGAAGGGAGGAGCAGCGCGCTGGGTGAGCGAACTCCGCAAGGAAAGCAACCTGCGATTCGAGAGAGCGACTCCGCGATAGTGGCCACGTATTTACTCGACACGAGCGTCATCATCGACGTGTTGAATGATAAACGAGGCCGTCGCGATCTTCTCCTCGGCATCGTCAGAGAGGGACACTTGCTCGCATGCTGTCCAATTAATGTGACGGAAATCTATGCCGGGCTCCGGCCGAAAGAGGAGGATGCCACGGAAGAATTCCTCAGCAGCCTGGAGTATTATCACCTCACCTGGCCGGTGGCTCGCCTGGCGGGAATGCTCAAGCGCGATCATAGGCGCAGGGGACAGACGCTGACCCTTGCAGACATTACCATTGCAGCCGTTGCGCTCGTTCATGAGCTTACTCTGATGACCGATAATGTGAAAGACTTTCCGATGAAAGACCTGCGCCTCTATCCACTTCCTCAGGGCTGACCACCGGCTCGTTACGGCGCCACACACCGAAAGTTCGCGGCCTCATCGATGCTGCCCTGCCCCGAATACCGCGCCACCTGGGGGTACGGGCACAAGGGACGCGTGCGCACCACCTTGTCGTTCACCACGCGGCTCGCCACGATTGAATCCGGCGCCTTCCGTTTTTCCGCCCAGTCGATAACCGCCGTCACCGCATCGTTGCGGTCCGGACCAATCCCTCCGCTGCAATGCGACATGCCCGGCACCATGAACAGCCGGAAGAATTCCCGCGTGCCCGCGCCGTTCTTCGCCGACGCCGCCTCGTAATAATTCACGCTGGCCATCGGCTGCAGAATTGGATCCGCCCACCCCTGCGTCATGATCAACTTGCCGCCGCGCCGGTTGAACTTCGCGAGATCGGGATTCTTCGCGTCGGCTTCCTTGCTCCAGTTATCCAGCAGATGGACGTCGCGATCGTAATCGAACGTCTCGTAGTCGTAGTTCGCCTGCGGCGGTTTGAAAACAAGGAAACGGATGATTCCCTCCGCCAGGTTGAAATCGGCCGGTTTCGCGTTCGGTTGTGCCCCGACGATTACGTTGAGCCAGCCACTGCCGGTGCCGCCGCCGAAGAGTCCCGCCGACACGGCTTCGCTGCCGGGCATATAGCCCGGAAAGATCTGCTTCCCATTGCCGATCGGACCGCTATAAACCTTGCCGATCGCCTCAGCCTGCGCCGCCGTCAGGCAGTTCGGATCGTCCGCGCCCGCGGCACATGCCGGAACATCCTGCGCCGGATTGAAGCTGCACTTGCGCGGATCGTCGATCAGCCCGTCCTTCAGCCCGTCGATCGCGTCGCACTTCTCCATCACCTTGCTCGCCACCAGCGCCAATTTCTCCGCAGTCACCGGAGCCGCCGTCAGCGCTTTCTGATTCCACATCGCCCCGATCGTGAAGCCGGTCTGATCGACCCACGGTGCGTTGGCGACAATGCCGTCGAAATCCTCCGGGAAGCGTTGCGCCTCGAGCATGCCCTGCCGGCCCCCGTTCGAGCAGGAGTTCCAGTAGGACCGCGCGGCCGCCTTGCCGTAGTAGTCATGCGTAATGTCTTTGGTGGTCGTCGCCGTGAGGTGCACGGCGCGCCACGCGTAATCGATCGCCTTTCCGGGGTTATTCAGGACGAAGGTCCCGCTCGGCTCCTTGCGCGCATCGTGGCCGGTATTCGTCTGCGCGAACGCGAACCCAAGCTGCAGCGCGCCGTTGCGTTGCGC
>DASZLP010000298.1:0-8538 GCA_035552355.1 Bryobacteraceae bacterium
CGTGACGCCGCTGTGGCCCGCCAGCGAGAACGGCAGCTCCGCAATGGTGAAGCGCCTGCTCGAAGCGGGCGCGAATCCCAACCTCGCTTTACTCTCCGGCGAAACATCGCTGATGGTGGCCGCGCGCTCCGGCTATCCGGACGTTGTCGAGCAGTTGCTGAACAAAGGAGCGAATCCGAACGCCCACGGCACGCGTGGACAGACGGCGCTGATGTGGGCAGTCTCGCAGAAGCATCCGGCGGTGGTGAAGGTGCTCCTGGCCCACCACGCGGATATCAAGCTGAAGTCGGATACGTGGACGGACGTGATGGCGGTCCCGCCGCACGGATATCTCGGGTACAACAAAGCGGTCCCGCATGGCGCTGAGACCGCGCTGATGTTCGCAGCGCGCGTCGGCGATCTGGAGTCGGCGAAGCTGCTCGTCGCGGCCGGCGCCAACGTGAACGACGCCGACGCATGGGGAGTGAGCGCGACAGTGCTGGCCGAACACTCGGGCTTCAGCGATCTGGTCGCGTTCCTTCTCGACAAGGGCGCGGACCCGAATCTCGCGACAGCGGGATTCACGGCGCTTGACGAAGCGATCATGCGGCGCGATACGAAGACGGTCGCGGCGCTGCTCGATCATGGCGCGGATGCGAATGCTCCATTGAAAATGTGGACGCCGACGCGGCGCTCCTCCGAAGACTGGAACTTCGATCCGATCATCGTGGGCGCTTCGCCTTACTGGCTGGCGGCGCGCTTCACCGAGCCCGATGTGATGCAGTTGCTGGTGAAGCATGGCGCTGACCCGAAGTTCGTGCTGCATTCCGACTACGTGGCCGAGCAGGGATTCGGGCAGGTACAGCGCAAAGAGACCGCCACGGCGCTGATGGCGGCGACCGGCATCGTTCGGATCAAGCCGTGGGTTGAAACCGAGCCCTTTGAGCGCGAAGCCCTGACGCTCGAAACCGTGAAGCTGGCTGTCGAGCTTGGCGCCGATCTCAACACGGCAAACACCGACGGGCGCACGGCGCTCGACGGCGCAAAGGCGCTGCGCTATAACAGCGTGATCGCCTACCTCACCGAAAAGGGCGCCAAGCCCGGTACGGGTAATCCGGCGGGCGGGCGTGGCGCGCGCGGCGGTGGTGGACGCGGCGGCGGCGAAGCGCGCTGATACGGACGAGGTAACCCTCCCGAGGATCGCAAGCCCCTCAGACTGTCCCGCTCTGGAATGTGCTTCAACCGGAGGCGAAAACCTGTACGCCGCGCCGTAATGTTCCGCGCAGGATGTCTAAAGTCGGGGAAACTATTCTTAGGACGAGGCGCACGTATGAGCTTGAACCTGAACCCCGACATTGAGGCGCGTCTGATTGCCATGGCGCAATCCAGTGGTTTTTCCGTGGAAGACTTTCTGTGGCATGTCATGGAAGAGAAGTCGGAATATTCAAAGGCCCGGCGGCTCAGCCCGGAACAATGGACGGCGCAGTTCGAAGAATGGGCGGACAGCTTTCCCGAAGTGGCTCCAATCCCGGATGAGGCGCTCAGCCGCGAGAATCTTTACCCAGACCGCTGGTAGATGCCGGTTCTGGTCGACACCAATATTCTTGTACGGGCCGTTCAGCGCAATCATCCGCTGATGCGCGCGGCCCGGCGGGCCCTTCGCTCCCTCGTTCAAAATGGCGAGGAGCTTTGCGTCGCATGCCAGAACATCGCGGATTCTATCGTCCGCGCGCACGGCGGGTCGGTTCGCGTTTCGAGCCGGCCGGGCGCGGGCAGCACGTTCTCGCTCTGTTTGCCGGGCCTGCGGAGCTTCCGAATAGGTGAACTGATCGCGCGCGTGAATGCGTTCCTGCGGCGCGCGAAGGCAAAGCAGCTTGAAATCTTCCGCTTCGGCGATTTCGAATTGAACCTGGCGGCGCATAAGCTGTTTCGCGGTGCGGGTGAGATCGAGCTCACGCCGCGCGAATTCCGGCTGCTGGCCTATATGGTTTCAAGACGCGGCTGCGCGCTCGCGCGGAATGACATCCTGAACAATGTCTGGGGACATTCGATTGTCGTGACACCGCGCAGTATCGACCGGTGTGTGGCGACGCTGCGAGCCAAGATCGAGCCTGACCTCGAGCGGCCGGCGTACATCCAGACGATTCGGGATATCGGCTATCGCTTCGAATCCGGCCCAGAGTAGTATGATGATCGCAAAACCAAGGAGTTGGCCATGGTCGAACGCATCAGCCGAAGAGAGGGTCTGAAAAGAGGATTGGCGGCCAGCGCCCTGCTGAGCATGCTGCCGCAGTGGACGATACCCGCGGCGGCCGAGGACGAGACCGACGTCCCGTTCACCGACCTCCCGAAAAATTTCAATCCCGGCGCGAATCCGAATGCGGCAACGCGGCAGCTCGATATCCGCAAGATCGATGGCATGCTGACGCCGAGAGATCAGTTCTTTACCACCCAGCACTTCGCCAAACCCGAAATAGACGGCGCCGCGCACCGGCTGAAGTTTACCGGTTTGGTGACGAAGCCGGTCGAGTTTTCTGTCGCCGATTTGAAGGCGATGAAGCCGGTTGAACTGGTGAACGGATTTGAGTGCTCCGGGAACAGCGGCCGTTCCGTGGAGGGGTTATCGTCGTGCGGCAAGTTTACGGGCGTGCGGCTGAATGCGCTGCTGAAGCACGCCGGGGTGCATCCGAAGGCTCGCGAGGTTGTCTTTTTCGGCGCCGATCGAGGCCCGCTCGACATTGCCTTTCGCCAGCAGACGTATAAGCTCACCCAGCAGTTTGGCCGCAGCATCACGCTCGAGAACGCCATGAAGCCCGAGCCGTTCGTGGCATACGCGATGAACGGCGAGCCGCTCACACTGAATCAGGGCTTTCCGCTGCGCCTGATTATGCCCGGCTGGTATGGCGTCGCGAACGTGAAATGGCTGGCCGAGGTGCATCTGCAGGAGGATCGCTATCTCGGGAATTTCCAGGCGCGCTGGTATCGGACGCTGCGAGGCGAAGGCGGCACCGGAGCGGACGACGATCCCCAAACCCAGTGGGTGGAGACCGAAGTGACGCGTATGCACCCGAAGTCCGTGATTGCGCGCGTGCGGAAGAAGGGCGATGCGTATCAGGTTTTCGGATTTGTGCTGAACGACGGGTCCCCGTTGAAGTCGGTCGAGGTGCAGGTGGATGACGGCCAGTGGCAGAAAGCCGCGCTCGATGCCGCGAACTCGCAGTATTCCTGGAAGCTGTTCACCTATCGATGGGAAGGCGCGACGCCCGGCGAGCACACCCTCGTTTCGCGCGTGACGGAGGTGGGCGGAACCGTGCAGCCCGCAGCCGCGGATTTGAAGCGGAAGAAAACTTTTCTCGAGGACAACGGAAGGTATCCGCGGAAGGTAATGATCGGGTAAATTGGTCGTCTACGTTCACGGGTTTGCCTCGTCGCCAAAATCGGCAAAGGCCGAGGCTTTCCGAAAAGCGCTTGACGCGCGCGGCATCCCAATTGAAATCCCCGCGATGGATGGCGGGGATTTCGAGCACCTGACCATCTCCGGCCAGTTGGCGATTCTCGAACAGACGATTCGATCGAAGCCCGTGGATATTGTCGGTTCCAGCATGGGCGGTCTCGTCGCATCATTGTATGCGGCGGCTCATCCCGAAGTGAATCGGCTGGTGTTACTGGCGCCGGCATTTGAATTCGCCGCGAGATGGCGGGACAAGGTGCGTGCGACGAATCCGGGTGAACCTGGGCCATGCGGCTTCACGGTATTTCACTACGGCGAGGGCAGGATACGGCGGGTCCATGCCGGCCTGATAGAGGATGCGCTGCGGTATTCCGGCACGCCCGATTTCAAACAGCCGGCGCTGATCTTCCACGGCGAGCACGATGAGACCGTTCCGGTGGAATGCTCGCGCGAATTTGCGGCGGCACACACAAACACGCGACTCGTCGAGCTCGATTCCGATCATGAGTTGCTGAGCGTCCTCGATCGGATCGTGGCGGAAGCCATGCCATTCCTGATGTGAGGTATCGTGCCGGGCTAAACTGGCGTCTTGAGGGCGCGTGCCGTATTCATCGCGATACTCCCGGCGCTTTCGCTGGCCGCGCAAAACAACAGCGCCCCACTCGCCGAATATCTCGACGCGCTCGCTCGCACCGCCGCTACCTTCTCGGTCACCGCGCCCGGACTCGCCGCCGACGAAACACTCGACCAGCGCGGACGCCGTGGCTTCATGGAAATCCTGCGCGGCAAGAACAATAAAGTCAGGAGCGCCGATTTCAAATTGCCCGACGAATTCCGCGCGCATCGGGTCATCTCGACCTGGCGGCTCGAAGAAGCAGGCGAAGGGCGTGTTCTGCACGAGGTTCGGACTATCGTGAAGATGGATGGCGAAGACCGCGCCCCTGACACGGAAGCACGCCACGCCATGACTATCGGCACGCGCTCCACCGACGATGAGACGAAGCGCAGGCTGCTGGAAAATCTCGATCAGGAGCAGCTTGAGGGCGCGGTCACGGACTTCGGGCAGATCATCCTCCTCTTCACGCCTCGCCTGCTGAGGGATTATGAGTTCTCGCTCGGGAATCCGGGGACGCTCGATGGCGCGTCCGCGATTGTGCTCCGGTATCTTCAGACAGCGGGCGATCAGGGTTTGACATTTTTCGAGGAGCGTACAGAAAACCGGCAGCCCGCGGCGGGCGAGATCTGGCTCCGGGCGAGCGATCTTCTGCCGCTGCGAATCACGATCGCAACCGAAGAACCAACCGCGAAGAAGTATACGATCCGAACGGAAGCAACGATCGATTACCGGCCTTCGCGCTTTGGACTTGCGCCGGATCATGTGATCCACCGCCAGTTCATGAATACGAGCCTGATGGTCGAAAACGACCTGCACTATGCCAACTTCCATCGGGCGCATGCCATGATTCCCTGAATATGCCCGCTCTCGCCAAAGGCGCAACCGCGCCCGATTTCGAACTGCCGGATCAGGAAGGAAACCCCGTGCGCCTAAGCAATTATCGTGGCCGCAACGCCGTCGTCGTTTATTTCTATCCGAAGGACGACACGACGGGCTGCACGATAGAAGCGTGCGGGTTCCGGGACCAGCAGGCAGAGTTTCATGGAGTGGCCGAGGTTCTCGGAATCAGCGACGACTCGAGCGAATCGCATGCGAGGTTCGCGGCCAGGTACAACCTGCCGTTCCGATTGCTGAGCGACAGAGGCGGCGGCGTGCGAAAGCTCTACGGGGTGAAGAAGATTCTCGGCGTCATTCCGCGGCGCGTGACGTTCGTGATCGATCGGGAGGGCGTTATCCGGCACGTGTGCTCCTCGCAAACCAACTTCGCGGGCCATGTGGCGGAAGCACTGGCGGCCCTGCGTGTATTAAGTAACTGAATGCCCGGTCCATTGGGCAGTTGTGGGGCTGGATGGCAATCTGCCCTTTCCCGTAGTCTGCTTGCGGGTCATTTTCGGATTCCCGCCGAGTACCGGCGGCGCGCCGAAGTTGGGGGAGAGATCACTGCCGCTGGACATACGCTGGCGAAATAATCGGATTCGCTATAATCAAATCTGACCATCCCGATATACATAGGGGTATTTCTCCCATGAAAGCCAGTAACACCCAATGGAAGGCCCGGTTAGGCGACCGCGTCCCTGACAATCTTGCCGCCGAGCTCGACGTTTTTGAGCACGAGATCGCCCTCAAAAAGCAGGGCAAGATCGAGGACCGCGTCTTCGCCGAAACCCGCCTTCGCCGCGGGGCTTATGGCCAGCGCTACGACAATGGCCAGCGCTCCGATGGCACGACGACCCGAACTCTGAACTACCCCTCCACCAACACCAAGGGCCCCAACACTCTTTGGGACGCGCCCGGCATGCAGCGCATCAAAATCCCCTTCGGCGGACTCAACGCGACGCAGCTCGAAACCCTCGCCGATCTCGCCGAAGAGTATTCCGACAGCATCGCTCACATTACTACCCGGCAGGACGTGCAGCTCCACTACGTCCACATCGAGGATACTCCCGCGCTGATGCGGCGTTTGGCGTCGGTCGGAATTACAACGCGCGAAGCGTGCGGCAATTCCGTGCGCAACGTCACGGCTTGCCCGATCGCTGGCGTATGCCGCGAGCAGACGTTCGACGTCACGCCCTATGCGAAAGCCATCACGTATTTCATGCTGGGGCATCCGGACGCGCAATCCTTCGGCCGGAAGTTTAAGATTGCCTTTTCCGGCTGCAAAGAGAATGCCTGCGCCCTCGTGCGGCTGCACGATTTCGGCGCGATCGCCGCGACGCGCGAAGTCGACGGGAAGACAAAACGCGGCTTCGAGCTGTGGGTTGGCGGCGGCCTCGGGCCTGTCCCCCAGCAGGCCCGTCTTTATGACGAATTTGTTCCTGAAGAAGAGATTCTCCCGATCGCGCAGGCCATCGCCCGTGTGTTTGCGCGGCTTGGGGAAAAGAAGAACCGCAATACCGCGCGCCTGAAGTTTCTCGTCAGCAAGCTCGGCATCGACGAGTTCAAAAAGCTCGTCATGGCGGAGCGCGAGATTCTTCCGCACGACCCGCGCTGGACCGACTATCTCAAAGACGTTCCCCACTACAAGGAGGAGCCGCTCAAGGCCGCTTCGCTGCTTCAGATAGGCGCCGCCAAGCCTGAAGGCTTCGACAAATGGCACGCCAACAACGTTTACCGGCAGCGGCAGGAAGGCTACGCGACGGTCACGATCGCGCTGCCGCTCGGCGACATCACCTCGACGCAGCTTCGGACTGTGGCGGATATCGCGCGCAAGTACGTAAAAGAAACGATCCGCAGCACGGTCGAACAGAATCTGGTGCTGCGCTGGGTGAGCGAGGGCGATCTTCCCGCGCTTTATAACGAACTCAAGGCGTCCGAACTGGCCACGGCTGTCGCGGGCACGATTGTGGATGTCGCTTCCTGCCCCGGCACGGATACCTGCAAGCTCGGGATCGCGTCGTCTCGTGGCCTCGCCGGTGAGCTGCGCATGCGTCTCGCCTCGAAGAACGCCGAGCTTGACGAAGCCATCGGCGGGCTGCGCATCAAGATCAGCGGCTGCTTCAATTCCTGCGGACAGCACCATGTCGCCGACCTCGGCTTCTACGGCGTCAGTCGCAACAAGAACGGCTACACGGTCCCGCACTTCCAGGTCCTGCTCGGCGGCGAGTGGACGAACAACGCCGGCGCCTATGGCCTGGCCATCGGCGCCGTGCCGTCCAAAAAAATTCCTGAGACCGTCGACCGGATTACCGGGCGCTACCGGTCTGAACGCCAGCAGGGCGAGACTTTTCAGGCGTTCGTGAAGCGCATTGGCAAGGCCGAGTGCAAGAAGATGCTCGACGAGTTCACGGCTGTCCCGACGCACGATGAGGATGCGTCGTATTACAGCGACTGGGGTGATCCGCGGGAGTTCTCACTCGGAGACATTGGCGTCGGCGAGTGCGCCGGTGAGGTGGTGTTCCCGATCGAGTTCGAACTCGTCGCCTGCGAGCGCGAGGCGTTCGAAGCGCAGCTCCAGCTCGACGCAGGGAACATCGACAAGGCTTCGAAGATGGCTTATGAAGCCATGCTGCACGGAGCGCAGGCGCTGCTGAAGTTTAAGTTTCTGATTGCGCCGGAAGACCCCGACAAGGTCGTCGACGAATTTCGCACGCAGTTCTTCGATACCGAGATCTTCTTCGATCCGTTCGTGCGCGGAAAGTTCGCGCAGGATTTCTTCAAGGCGCATGAAGAGGCCGGGACCAGACGCACGGTGGAGACGGCCCATCAGTTAATCGAAGAGGCGCAGTTATTCATCGAAGCGTGCTATAGCTGCCACGCGCGCATGACGGCGGCGCCCGCGAAGGCGACTGCGTGAGCGTGGACCCTGACGCGGTGAATCACATCAACGTCAAGATCTTCCTGGCCCCCGGCGCAACCTGCGAGCTGGATCACGCTATCCCTGTCTTTCATCGCTGGATCAAAGACAACCTCTGCCCGGAGATGATGATCGACGTGGCGGATTACCAGCACGTGCCGGCGGGTCCGGGCGTCATGCTGATCGGTCATGAGGCGAATTACAGTCTCGACAATCGGGAGAATCGGCTGGGGCTGCTCTACAACCGCAAGGCCGCGCTCGATGGGACGTTCGCCTCGCGCATCCAGCAGGCGCATGAGGCGGCGCTTTCGGCGTGCGATCGGCTCGAGGCCGAGGACTTATTCCGCGGCAAGCTGAAATTTGACCGCGACAAGATCGAGGTGGCTGTCAACGACCGCCTGCTCGCGCCGAACAGCGACGATACGTGGGATGCGCTGAAGTCCGGGATCGAAGAGCGGTTCCCGGGTTATGCGCTGAAGCGCGTCGGCGAGCCGCGCGATTTGTTTCGCGTCAGCATTACGAGGGAGTGATCGAGCCGGCCATAAGTTTCCGGAAGGTCGAGAGCGCCGACATCGCCCTCCTGCATCGGTGGCACAACGAGCCTCACGTCAAAGCATGGTACGACCGCGATCTGGATCTCTCCACACCGGAATCGGTGGCTGAAATTTACGCTTCAGAAGACCAGTCGCACACGCAGGG
>DASZLP010000299.1:0-37879 GCA_035552355.1 Bryobacteraceae bacterium
CGTAAGGTTTGCCTCCCGACCAGAACGTCACCGGGGTATCGTCGACGACCGTCGCCGGCGTGTAGACCATCGGCGCGCCAGAGAGCGCCGTGTTCAGTGCGGCGGCGTATACAAACGGCTTGAACACCGATCCAGGAGGACGCTTGGCCAGAATCCGGTTCAGCTGGCTCTGTCCATAGTCGCGCCCGCCGACGAGCGCCTTGATTTCGCCCGTATGGGGGTCAATCGCAATGAGTGCCGCCTCGGCGCGCGGGCCGCCTTTGCCGTTCCGCTTCGCGAGAAGCTTGTCGACATCACGCATGCCCGATGTGATGGATTCCTCGGCAGCATGTTGCAGGTTCAGATCAAGCGTGCTGTAGACGTCACGGATGGGTGAGTCGTCGTTCTGGCCCGCCTGCAGGTCCTCGTTGACGAGATCAAGGAAGTAAGGCGCCGGAGCTTCGCGCGATGCGTTCTCTGTCACGCGCACCGGGCTGGCAACAGCGGCCTTGTACGCGGCGTCAGTGATGTAGCGATTTTCGTGCATCAGCCCAAGGACGATATCGCGCCGTTCTTTCGCGCGGTCCGCATGCCGGAACGGATTGAACCAGCTTGGCCGCTGCACCAGCCCCGCGAGGAGCGCTGCTTCGGGCAGCGTTATGTCATGCAGGTCTTTCCCGAAAAATATGCGCGCGCCCTGCCCGAAGCCGTGGACACTATAAGCCGCCTGCCGCCCAAGATAAACCTGATTGGCGTAAGTCTCGAAGATCTTTTCTTTCGACCATTCGCGCTCGAGATGAATCGTCATCATCGCTTCGGCGAGTTTCCGCATCCAGAGTTTGTCGGGTTCGAGCCAGAGCCCCCGCACGAGCTGCATCGTCAGAGTGGAGGCGCCCTGTTCCTTGCGGCCGTCTTTGAAATCGATGTAAGCGGCCTTCGCCATACGCGGCAGGTCGAGACCGCGATGGGAGAAGAAGCGTTTGTCCTCGGCAGAAAGGATCGCCTGGACAAGCAGCGACGGGATCTTGTTGTAAGTCACGAGGATGCGTTCCTCGCTTTTTCGTGGTGCGCTGTCGCCGTCTTTCGCGTTGGCGGAAAGCGTCGTAATCAGCGGCGCGCCGAGCGACAGGTTCTGAATCTCTTGTCCGCGCGAAACTATACGCGTAATCCGGTCGCCGGAAAGGAAGACGGTCGCCGACCGGCCCCCGCCGCCTGCCGTGTGGACCTCCATCGCGCCGCCGTTCGATTCGCGCCACGAACCCTGCGCGGCGTGTAATGCCGCCGCAAGCTCGACCGGCGTGATCGGGTCGCCAACGGAGATCTCGACTGGAGCGGCGTAAACATTGACTGCGTCGCGAAAAGGACCTGCGCGCAGCCGCGCATCGATCAAGAATGAGTACCTGAGATAAAGGGCGCCGGCGCCGATCACGATCGCAAGAAGGATAGCCCCACTAACCCATAGCGCGATCCATGCCGCCCGGTGCTCCCGCAGCCACGTGAGCGCTTTCGCAAGCCGATCTCCGAGCTTTGGAGGCGGAGCCGCCTTGTCAACAGAGTCTTCGACCGGAGTTTCGACCATTCACCAGTACGTTCTGCGCACAAGCGCCCATTGGGCGATTGAGCACCTCGAGCGCGCGACCCGCAGGCTTGATGCGTTATCCGGGGCTCCAGAGCAGTTTCTACGCAGACTGAAGCCCGGCAAACTTCCCGGAACCGTCGGCGCTTAGCCCCTTACCTCACATCTGGACACGAGCGCCTGCGCCACCCGAAGCCCTGGCAACGTCACAGGTCAGGCTTTCTCGATTGATGACGGCACGCTCGCCTGGTCGACCACGTTCTGCGGTATCACCAGATCGCCGCACATGAACCGCAACACCTGAGCCGCGTCGGGCGGCAGCCCGAGAATTCTGGCATCGCGGCCCGCTCCAGGGATCTCCGCGAGCAGTTCCTTCCTGACGCCAATCCATCCGCGTGGCGTTTCGTAACTAACGAGGAAATGCCCTTCCTGCCGCTCGCGCAGCAGTTGTGCCCGGTCACAAGGCTCAGCCTTGTGCGCCGCGACCATCTGCCTGTCCGAAGAGCCGAAGTACCGGGCCGGCAGTTCCGGAATCGCCGACACCTTCGAATCAGTCTCAGGGTCGTCCCCGGACACAATATAGAGGCGCCCGGTTCCTGAACCGACGCATGCCGCGAGATTCGAGCGGCGCTGCCGGAGCTCGTGCTCAACGCGGCCGTAAATGTCTTCGGCGAACTGTTGCGGGTACTCGTACGACCGTTGTACTTCGCTGTCGATGTGGGGCAATTTCCGCCAGCCGTTCACCCAGGCAAGCTTTGCCGCGCTGGTGTTCTCATTGTCGGTGTCCCCATCAACAAAGACATCCTCCAGACCGAATCGCGTTTCGGCATCGCGCTCCAGGGTTTTGAGCGCCATGAGTTCGATCAGACTGGATGGTATCCCGAATATAACGCCATATGGAGAATAGCCGCCGTCAACCGGCCTGAATCGCGGGAAATCGTCCCGCAACGGTTTCGTCAATCGCTCAATCAGTGCGCCGTACTCTTTTAGCAGCCGCACATGCCGCTCTCCCAGCGGCGAATAAGCGACATGCGGCTCGTGGGCGTCCTGTTTTATCCCCGTGACGATGAAAACATGCTCGATCATGCTGTACGCGTGCAACAGGTCGACGCGATTCAGAAACAGCTCGGGATCGGCGGATATGCCCTGACTGATGGCTCCCGCCATGTCGAACTGCATTCGCTCATCGCCGCTCCGCAATGCGCGCTCATAGGCCTTGAGCAACGCCACCAGACCTTGCACCAGCAGGGCGAAATCGAGCGCATTGGAGGTGCGCGTGCGAACAACGACGCTATGCTCGTTGACACGCACGCCCTCCTTCGTGCAGTAGTAACGAATCTGTGAGGTCAGATGCCCGCCAAGCATTCGAACCTGGGCCTTCTGGATTTCGAGGGCGTCCGCTTCCTGAAGCGTCTCTGCGACCTGCCCGGCGACCTCGAGATAGGGCGCCAGCTCATCGGTAATGAGGCTCTGGGCCAATGGAATCAGCCAGCGCGCGTCGCGCACGATTACGGGCTGATCGGCCGGTGAGCTTCTCCAGAGGTCATCGAGTACGACTTGAATTTCTGCGAGCCGTCCGCCCGCGCTGTTGGGGTCCTCATCCCAGAGGCGCATGCTCAGCAGCTCAAGGCACCGGATTACATACAAGTTGAACAGCGTCTGTGCGTAGTGCATGCGACCGTTACGGCCCGGCCACCGTGTCTGCTGCCAGCAATGAAAGCCGCGAATCATCATCTCCGCCGGATGGATCAGGTCGTTGTGCAGATAGTGAACCTGACGAGGTCTGAATCCGCGGGCCCAATGCGCTTCTTCCAGTTGGCCTCTGAGACGAGTCTGGCTGGCGTTGACCTCAGAGCGTTCGAAGAAGCAATCCTCGAAATGGCGGGACAAAAGAGACCGGTCCTGCAGGTAGCGGGCCGGCTTTCGCTGGGCGTTCAGCACGGCCTCTATGCTCTCGACGATATCTTCGCGATGCGTCAGAAAAAGTCGCAGCAACTGGACGTGTGCCTGAAACGGCGCCAGACCCAACGGCTTCCCCGTCACGACGCCCCCCGCGATAGATCGGCACCCATTCGAGAGAGAGTATAGCGAGGGATGAGCGGGCGTGGGGCTTGGAAAGAGCCGCGCGGGGAACGGCCGCTGTTCAGGCCCGTGACCACACCAGCACTGAAATGGCCAAAAGGTTTATGGAACTCATGAAGCAAAGGCTCAACCAACAGCCGCGGTGTCACTGCACAATCGACAGAAGAGATTCTATACTGGCGGCATGCCGACCCCGTTTGAGAGCGCGCGGCTCAATTTGCAGCTCTTCGATTTACGACGCGAGCCTGTACTGCGGGAAGCGCGGTCCTGGTTCCTGCGGGAATTTAATCCGGAAAGCCTGACCGAACTTGCCGCCATGGCCGGCGGCGAGCGCAACGCCTGGTTCCGAATAGTGCTCGGCTATTGGGACATGGCCGCATCATTGGTCACGACCGGCGCGATTCGATGCGAACGCGTTTCTGGCCGCGCACGGCGAGATTTTCGCGGCCTTCAGCAAGATTCATCCTTTTCTCGCCGAACTGCGCAATGCGAGCGGCGAGCCTGAATTCTGCAAACACATGGAGATGATCATCATGGCGGCTCCGGACGCCGAAGGGATATTGAAACGTCGCCGTGAAGCCATCCGCGCCGCGGCCAAAGCACTGAAAGCCGCCTCCTGATTAGTCGAAATCAGTCGAACCGTGCTCAGATGCGCTTTGCTTATTGCCGCTCGATCACGCCGAGCCGAACTTTCCCGAGGCCAGAAAGATCTTGTGGCTTGCCGAGTCGGGCCCAATGTTGCGCGGACCCAGTGGCGTCTGGACCGTCTCGAGAACATAATACTGATCGGGCGAGTCCTGATGGATGACCGTGAAAGTGCCGTCCGCGCTCGAGGCAAAAGCGTTAGCGAAAGCGGCGCCGTGTTCCAGCGCCGTCGACTCTCACCTGCGCGAGGGTGAGACGTTCGCCGGCGAGCGCTCCGGGATCGGAGCCGAGACCGGGCTTGGGATCTGGCGGGTCGCCTTGTAAACCATCTGAAGGTCGTTCGTGAAGCTGGCGTGATTGTCCTGTGGAAGAACTTCCGCCGTCTCCGGGGCCGGTTCAACACGGTATCCCGGATCATCCAGTTCCCGTGAAAGCTGATTCATGCGGTCGAACGGGACGATCACCTTGTGCCAGACTACGAGACCGAGGGCAAGTATTGCTGAAAACGCCGTTATGGTTAATCCGAGCATCTCCCGCTCCTTCCTAAACTCGTCGCATCTGGCGCCACACCGGTCAGATATTTTAACGTCACGCGGAATTCATTAACTGTTATCCGCGAGAATATACCGTAAGAGACGGAAAAGAAACAGCTTGCCCCAATTTTCCATCACTCGACTTAAACAGCGGGACACCCATCGGTCAGTCTTCGCAGCAATCTGAAGGCCAGCGAGTGGCGATCTCCATGTTGCATCGTTAACATCCGCGACGATATACCTATCGGCGGACGTCAATCCGTACAATAGGGTACCCTGTCTGCAAATGAAGAAAAATACCGTGCTGCATCGTACCTGCACGGGGATGCATTTGTGCGGTGAGTATCAAACGCCGGAGACGAGATCACCGGCCAAATTGTTTATCGGGCGCTGTCGGCGGTTGTCGCAAGTGCGGCATCCGCTGATTTTTCGACCTCGCCGCTGATCCATTCATACGTCTGGCGCATGCCGGCGAGCAGTGGCCGCGACGGCGCCCAGCCCAGACGTTCCCGAATCAGACGATTGTCTGAGTTACGCCCGCGCACGCCGAGCGGGCCGGTGATGTGCCGGAGAGAGAGCTTCTTTCCGGAAAGCCCGATGGTCATCTCGGCAAGCTGGTTGATCGTGACCATTTCTTCCGACCCGAGATTCACGGGCCCCGTGAAATCGGAATCCATCAGGCGGCGAATACCTTCGAGGCACTCGTCTATATACAGGAAGGAGCGGGTCTGTCGTCCGTCGCCCCAGATCTCGATCTCACCGCCATCCGGCGCCTCCGCTACTTTTCGGCAGATTGCCGCCGGCGCTTTCTCGCGGCCGCCCGTCCAGGTGCCCAGCGTCCCAAAGATATTGTGGAATCGCGCCACCCGAACCTGGACTCCGTGATTCCGCATATAGGCCATGTAGAGGCGCTCGCTGAAAAGCTTCTCCCACCCGTACTCGCTGTCGGGAGCCGCCGGATATGCAGAGTCCTCCGAGCATTTCGGATTGTCGGGATCGAGCTGGTTATATTCCGGATACATGCACGCGGAGGAGGAATAGAAGAACTTCTTCACACCCGCGAGCCGGCCGAATTCGAGCGTGTTCAGGTTGATGGTGGCGGAATTGTGCATCACCTCGGCGTCGTGTTCGCCGGTGAAGATGTAGCCGGCGCCGCCCATGTCGGCGGCGAGCTGATAGACGTCCTCGACGCCGTCGACGGCGGCGCGCGCCACGTCCGGGTCGCGGAGATCGCCGACGACAAATTCGTCGGCTGGAGGCTCCATGTGTTCGTGGCGTTTGATATCCACGCCGCGTACCCAATGGTTCTCCTGTTTCAGTCTCCTGACAAGATGACCGCCAATAAACCCACCCGCCCCGTTGACCAGTACCCTCTTCAAAATGCGTCCTTTCCGCCCGCCACAACGCCTGCGCGGGACGCTCCGACCCGATAAAGAACTCATTCTAGCGCGCCTGGCGGGGAAAGCAGTCGAATCCGGAAGGAAAGAAAACAGGCGCCATACTAGTACCACTTGCTCGCGCGCGTCAGCAAGCCGGTAACGTTGCTGCGATAACGTTGCACCGGTCACACGCGAATTCCGGCAAGTCAGCACTAGTACTATGTTCGAGGGTCTTCAGGTCATCCGGCAGGGCGCTCCATAGATAATAAAAAGACAGCTCGCGGAGGCGCGGAGGACGCGTGCGCGGAGCCGGAAACGCAGTTCGCAACGACACTTTTGCAACGACAGAATGGCTTCCCGCAAAGCTCTCATCATTGGCGCCGGCCCGGCCGGGCTCACCGCCGCGTTTGAACTTGTAAAACGCACCGATATCCAGCCGATCGTGCTGGAGAAAGACCACGCGATGGGCGGTATCTCGCGCACGGTGCGCTACAAGAACAATCGCATGGATATCGGGGGCCACCGGTTCTTCTCGAAATCCGACCGTGTCATGAACTGGTGGAAGCAGGTGATGCCACTCGAGGGCTCCCCCAACGGCAGCCATCGCATCGCTTACCAGGGGCAGAGCCGCGAAGTGTCCGCGTCCACCGGCGAAGTGGATCCGAACCGGGAAGATCGCGTGATGCTGATCCGCAACCGGAAGTCGCGCATTTACTTTCTCCGGCAGTTCTTCGATTATCCGATTCAGCTCAGCGTGAAAACGTTACAAGGCCTCGGCCTGATCCGCACTATCAAAATCGGGGCCAGTTACACGAAGAGCCTGATAAGTCAACTGAAGCCCGAAAAGACGCTGGAACAGTTTTTCATCAACCGCTTCGGCAGGGAATTGTATCTGACGTTCTTCAAGTCGTATACGGAAAAGGTCTGGGGCGTTCCGTGCGACAAGATCAGCGCGGAGTGGGGCGCGCAGCGCATCAAAGGTCTTTCGATCAAGAAGACGATCGAACACATTTTGAAGAAACAGTTCTCCCGGAAGAACACTGCGGATCTCCTGCAGAAGGGGACCGAGACGTCCCTGATCGAGAAGTTCATGTATCCGAAATTCGGCCCCGGGCAACTTTGGGAATATATCGCTGAAGACGTTAAATGCGGCGGGGGCGTGGTGAAAACCGGCTGGGCGGTCGACAAGCTGCACGCCGACGGGTTTCACATAATAGCCGTGGAAGCTGTAAACGATACAACCGGCGAGCGCGAAAGGATCGAAGCCGACTACTTCTTTTCCACCATGCCGATAAAGGAACTGCTGCGGCAAATCGACGCACCCATTCCGCCGAACGTGCTCGAAGTCAGCGACGGCCTGATCTATCGCGATTTCATCACGGTCGGAATGCTGCTGAAGAAGCTGAAGATTAAGGAAGATACTCCCCACGGATCGAAGCTTCTCGCCGATAACTGGATCTACATTCAGGAGCCCGATGTCCAGGTCGGGCGCATGCAAATCTTCAACAACTGGAGCCCGTATCTCGTCGGCGATCCGGCGAATGTCTGGCTCGGCCTCGAATATTTCTGCAACGACACGGACGATCTCTGGAAAATGCCGGACACCGCCATGATCGAATTTGCGAAGGAAGAAATGGCGAAGATCGGAATCATCGACCCGGCCGACGTGCTCGATGCGTGCGTGATCCGGGTGCCGAAGACGTATCCGGCTTACTTCGGCACTTACGACCGTTTCGACGAGGTGCGGGACTATGTTAGTAAGTTCGACAACCTGTTCCTCGTGGGCCGTAACGGCATGCATAAGTACAACAATCAGGATCATTCGATGCTGACGGCGATGACAGCGGTCGACAATATCATCGAGGGTCGAACCGATATGAGTAACATCTGGGCACTGAACACCGAGATGGAATATCACGAGAGCAAAGACGGGAAGTGACGACCGGCAGAATCCGGCGCAGTGCTGAAAAGGCGCGCCGATGCGCATTGGAACGGTTTTGTTACCATCGGAATCGATCCGTAACCGCAAACGGCAGCAGGATGCTTCCGCCGGCGTCTTCTCACTGCACCTGCGCGATGGATACCGCGTCGAATACCGCGGCGGGACCACGGACGCCCAGGTCTTCACCGATACGTTCGTCGTTCAGTATCATCTGCCGCGCCGCCTGGCCTGCGTCCGAAAACAATTCCGGACCTCGGCTCCAATAGCGGAACCACGATCGTTCACTACGCGCGGTTGTTCCCCGCGGCGCGTATTCCTGGCGTCGAGCTCGACGGGGGCAATTACGCGCTGTGCCGGCGAAACATCGCGGCGCTGAGCGACCGGTGCGAAGTGTTGCACGGAGCCGCCTGGTAGTGCGACATGAAAGCGCTTATGGCGGAGATGAGGAGTGGGGCATTCACGTCGACGCCGGCGGTAAGAACAAGGCCCCGGCTTATTCGATGACGGCGCTCCTCAATCGTTGGGGCCTTTCATCGATTTCGTCAGGATGGATATCGAGGCGCGGAAGCCGAGGTGCCGCCTCGCGCCGAATCGCGGATAGACGGTGGGCTGTTTGAATGTCGAAGTCCACAAGCCGTACACGATCGACGCCTGTATGAGCGATTTGCGGAACTCGGCATGTACTGCGAGCCGGACTGGCGGCACCCGCGTGCATTGCCGCGCAGCGCCGTCAGGATGTCTGAGCGGCCAGATTTCCCAGGACTTCCAACAGGCGCTCCTGCTGGCGCGCGATATTGTGGTTTGCCTCCCATGCCCGCTGGGCGTTGGCGGCCAGTTCACCGCGATGTTCCTCGCTGCCCGCCAGGCGTGCCAGAGCCTCTGCGAGTTTGATTTCGTCGAACTCCATTACAATCTCGGCGCACTGCCACTGTTTGGCATAAATGGCGACAGTGGAATCCTCCGGCCCGAGCACAAGGATGGCTTTGCCGGACGCCAGATAATCCGCCGACTTCGCCGGAAAAGAAGCCCGCGTGATGGCACGGCATTCGTCCTCGAACGAGTAGGGAAGGAACAGGACGTCGGCCAGAGCAACCTGCCGCCGTGCTTCCGCTTCGCTGACCCAGCCGTGCTGGACGATATTCGGATCGGTGTCCACTTTGAACGGTGCGCACAGGTGCAGCTCGATATCCGGCAGCCCGCGGCGTTTCGCGTTCTCCGTTCGGACCATATCGACCAGGAGCATCAGGCTCTCCCACGCGCCGACGCCGTTGCCCATATAGAGGAGGCGAAGCTGTCCCGCGGATTTTTCCTCGCCGCCGGTGAACGCGCCCGGCGCCAGACGCTCGGTCGCCGGCAGTTGCACTTCCGAATCGACGCCGTATTCGCGTTGCAGCATCTCACGCATGCCATCGCTCACGGAGAATATGTGGCTCGCTTTGCGCAGAGCCCAGCCCATGAGAAAGTGGAAGAAACGCCGGGGCAGCGGCAGAAAGCTCGCCACAATCGGGACCCAGTCGTCGTGGACGATCAGGACCAGCGGCGTGCGCATCCAGGAAGAGACCATCGCCGCCGCGAGAAAGTAAGTGCCGCTGACCACCGATAAAATCGCCGAGACCGGTTTCCTCCGAATGATGCGCATCGCGTAGATGGCGATCAACGGAACCAGTGACAGGTTGAACACGGCCTGCAGCCGCGCGACGCCAAACCGCCCTTTCTCGTTCTTCGAATAGAAGGAAAAGTGATGTGCACACCACTTCAAGCCGGGCTCGAGACGTTTGTTGTGCCGTCTGTCCGTGAGTGCAATCAGGCTGGCAGCCGGGTAGGCGCTGAGAAGCCGGCGAATGAGGACAGTCCCGCCATTCTGGTTGGAAGGTGGAAAGTCATTCAGGAAGAGGATATCGGGGGGCGGACCCATGACAGATGGAATGGAAGCGGGCGCGGCAACAGGCATTCGCCGTATTCCGTAGTATATTAACCCTGCCGCGCATGTGCGGCAGGCTGGCAGCCTGCCAGCGCTGAAAAATAAGGTGTGTATCGCCATGAACCGCAACATTTTTCTAGCGCTGTGCCGCGGTGGGCGTGAACACGATCTGGACGGGCGACGCCTGCAGCCCGCCGGCATACGTGAAGCTCCAGGCGCCGGCCGTGCGGCTGATCGGCCGGTCCGGTTTCCAGCTATCCGGCAGGAACAAACTACGCGGACCGCCGTGCGCGCCTGCAATCGTCCAGACAATCTGACCGGACTTCACGACGACTTCCTGCGGACCGCCCGACGCCGTGACCCCGAAGCCGGATTGCGGGGCGTCGTTCCAAACGGTCAGAATATTTGTGCCACCGCTGGTCCATGTTGCCCGCGCGTCGTTGAAGCAGGTCGTTTCGCCGCCTTTCACAATCTGGGTGCCGCAGGCGGTGCTCGTAACGGCGCGGGCGGGAGCTTCACGCTTGCGATACGGAAGAATCAGCGTTGTGAAAGAACCGGTGTCGTGCACGCGCAGAATATCCTGTATCTCGGCAAAGGGCGCATGGTTCGCGCGCTTGTACTCGTCCGCTTCGCGGCTGTCCTGGCAACCGTGTCCCCAATTTCCGATCAGGAACTGCTGGGTTGGTGAATCGGATGCGATGTAGAGGTCCCAATCGATTCCTCCGGTCGGATGGCTGAGCCACGCGGCGCCGGTGAACTGGAACCGGTTGAGGCCGGCGGCCAGATGGTTGATCGGGCCATTTGAAGGCAGTTCTCCGGCGGGCGACTGACATCCCTTGCTGAAGCGCGAGACGGGCATAATGGCGCCCGCGGGGGTTTCCACCGCGCCGCTCGCCATGAGATTCCACGTCAACGTTTTGCCTTTTTCGGCGCCGGGTCCGGCGAATTTGTCGGTCACGTAGATCACCGGATCCGCCGGATTGAAATTCATCAGGCGAACGGTGCGCGTCCACACGGTGCCGTCCTCCGTGGTGAACGTCGCGGACGCAGTCGTCGAATTGCCGAACGCCGCGAATTCAGTGCTGGTGGGATTGCGCAGCAGCGTGGAGACATCCTCGAGGTCCGGCTTGTCGCCCGACCAGGGATGCTTCGACTCGTCATCGAATACGACGGAGTCATGCATGACGCGTCCGGAAATGTGAGGGCTGTAGAGATTCGCGTTCCAGTCGATGGCGAGAGGCGCCGACAGGGCGTAAATCGACACCTGGCCATCGTCGTAATGGCGATGGCCTCCGGTCGAATAGAAGCCGCCATTGATGAACCACAGGGCCGTCTCGAACGGCGTGCCGAAGCCGGAGCGTTCGACCGAATGATAGCCGGGAATGTTTGTGCTTGCGAGGCGCGGAGCCACGGCAGGCACCGTCGGGTCGATGGCGGCGAGCGTGGTGACGAACTGCGAGTCGGACGTAATGGTCCGGGCGCTGTTCGATTGCTGCCAGGCCCACATCAGATTGCTCGCCAGGCCTGGATTCACCGGATTCAGCGCGGTGGCAAGCATGGCGGTGCGCACGTCTCCTTCCGTGTTGCCGTCGCCGTTGCTGTAGCCTTTGCGGAGGTTGCCGAAACGCGGCTCGGGCGGTGTCTGGATGGAGAGCTCCCAGTTCGCATAGGCTGCCCATTTCGGATCCGCCATGGTCAGCTCGCCTTTGCCGGCGAGACTTTCATAGTTCAGGATGAGCGGCTCGAAGAATGCCGACTGGTAATGGGTGGAGCCCGGCGGCGCGCCCGTCGGGCTGAAAGAGTCGCGGAAGTCGTTGGCCACATACTTGAGCGCCTGCGGGAGCTTCGAGGCGAGATAAGGTTGCGACGGCGCCGCCGCGACCGCCTGCGCCCGATATTGGAAATACTGCTGCACCTGGTTGCTGAGGCCGCCGCCTTCGCCGGTTTCGTTGTCGATCGGAAACCAGTCGTTGTCCCAGAACACCGAACCGAAAAGCGCGAGCGCGGCACGGGCGAGCTTTCGCTGCTCCGGAGTGGCGTTGCGGTCCATCAGGATGGCGTTCAGAACGGTGTTCTCCGGCGTTGACTGGAGGCCGAGCTCGTAATACGCGATCTGCGTGTCGAAGTGGTTGTCGCCGTTTGCCAGTACCGAGGAGAGCCGGCCCGCGAGACCCTTTGCGCTGTCGAGGGCGGCCTGAATGGCCGCGGAATTTCCCGCCTTCCACATCGCGAGAAGCGCCCGCGCGGAGTCCGACCCGTCCGATGCTTTCAGAACGTCCGAGTAGCAATTCACCGAGCCGCAAACCTGCGTGCCGTCGCGAATCGCCTTCACCAGCTCGTTGGCGCCACGCGAGGAAAGATAGAGCCATTTCCAGCCATCCGGCGGATCGGGATAATCCAGTTTGTACGTATAAAGGTGCGAGAGGTTGATGCTGGCGAGTGCGCTCTGCTCGGCGGCGATCGGTTGATGCGAAGCGGGCGGCAGCATGTCGGCCTGCGTGGCGGTCCAGATTCCCCAGTTGCGGTGCACGAACCGGGTCGTCCTGCCGCTGGGGCTGCGCAGGAGATTATCGACCTGAATTCCGGCATCGCGTCCGCCGGAAATCCAGTGCCTGTCGCTGCTGTAGATGCCGGGCAGCGATGGGCCAAGCGCCGTATACTGCTGCAGCGAAGGCCGCCCCGCGTAGATTCCGACCACGGGATCGCTGGCGACGCCGGCCGAGCGGTAAAGCATCAGGTAGAATCCGGCGGAAGGATTGGCGGGCCCGTAATTCGACATAAGTTTCCGGTAACTCTTCGCGTCGCAGATGTAAGAAGCCGCGCGATCGGAGCGGAACGTGAGGTCGAGAAAAGCATCCGTCCGGCGCTGCTTCAGATAAGCGCCCCGGTATGCCGGTTTCACGATTCCGTTGCCCGTGTAGCGGCCCGAGCCGGCGGAAGGCCTCGACAAAGCCGCATCGTAATAGAGGGCAAACTGGCCGGGGGCGTAGCCCTGTGTCTTCGCGAACCACAAACCGTTGGCCGCCATGTTTCCGTCGACGCCGGCAACAAGAACGCGCTGTCCGTTCGAAAGGCCCTGCTGGGCGGCGATTACGATGGGCGAATTGGGACTGGCGTCGCGGACGGCGGCCGGTGTCTCATAACCGCACGCCGGATTCGGCTGTCCATCCGCCGCGACTGAGCTGTGGCCGCGGTAACGGGCTTCATCCGCCTGCAGTTGAGCGTCGAGTGGCAGGTAGTAAGAGAACTGCATGTCCGAGTCTTCGTCAACCAGCACGGACCGCGTACCGGCATAAACCGTGACCGTGATCGTGTAATGGCCCTGACCGGCGGGGCTCACTTCAGTGCGGGCGTAGCTGTAGCGCGGGCGGCGGAAGGTGTACGAAGCCTTCAGCACGGCTTTCAGTGGCCCGGCGTCGATGACGCTGACGTTGTAGCCGGTGACGTTCGACATCGGGGTCCGCAGTGCGGCGCCCACGTCGCCCGCCTGGCCCGGGCGCTCGGCGTAGAGCATGTTCGGTGTTGCGGCGATGCCGGTCCAGACACCGTTCGGCATCAGAACGCCCTGGATCGGGGCGCGGTTCCACGGCTGCGGATTACCCGCCGCGGAGAGGAACCGGACGCCCGTTAATCCGTTGGTGATTTCGTAGCTGCCCGCCGATTCCGCGATGCGAACCGGATTCCGGTATTTAACCTCAGGCGCGACACCGGTCTGGAGGGTCCAGACCGAAGATGCATTGGCCGGAAGTTCGGCGCGCACACGGATGCATCCCTTTTCGGCGGTGGCATCGGAACAGGAGGTCACCCATTGCCACGGGGTTTCATGGCCATCCGGCCCGATCATTCGAGTGGACTCGGCGGGAGGGCGGCCGCCGTCGTAACGGAACTCGATTGGCTGCTCCGGCCAGGAGACGCCGAACAGCTCGGCCATTTTGAAAGTCGCCAGTGTATGGGCTCCGGGCGGCGGGCTTTGCGCCACGCAAAGAGCAGCCACGGCGATAAGCCAGGCGCCGGACCTCAGCATGTGGCCCATGCCAGCGGCATTCCACGCCGGCAAAACAGAAATACCAGCGCCGCGAAACCAGCCTGCCGGATGCTGGAAGCTATCCCAACGCAGCGCATCTTGTCGTTGGCTTGGAAAAACTCGTGGGCCTGGAAAAACCACCGCAGCAGAAACGGTCCGCCGAGCAGACTAAGCCCGTAAAGAGCGAGAAGCAGCTTCACCTCGTAACTGTTGCGCAGCAGCAGGATGAAACCCGCGAGCAAGGCCATCGAGACCAGCGCCAGCGCCATGCGCAGGCCGGTGACAGCATGGAGCAGCAGCCCCGCGCTCTCCGGAGAACGGGCGATTTCGCGCGCGCCATACGCCGCCAGTCCCAGGTCGGCAGGCAGGCTGAAAAAGACCATCACCGCTAGAGTGAATTCGATGAAGCCGTAATTGGATGGCCCCCGCGTGCGCGCGAGGTAGCTGAGACTGGCGGAGGTCAGCAGTTTCGCCGTCGTCTCGCCCACGGCCAGTGCGGCGAAGTTGAAAGCGAATTTGCGGCCGGTACGGGCGGGTTCAGCGAGCTCCGGGACGTTCCTGGATTGTCCCGGTTTGTCCAGGACCGGAGGCATTACGGCTTACCGGCGGGAGCCGTGATACTGACCAGCCGCGCATGATCGGGGGAGAGCAAGCCGTCCTCGATCGTCGCAGTGATCTTTTCTTCCGGGCGGAGGGGTGTAGTGCTCTGCCAGACTTTGGCGCCGACCATGGCGCGCACTAACTGCGCCGGCTGATACGTGATGCTCGGCCAGAGGAAGACCTCATTGGTGCACGAGCACGTCTTCGCCGCGATCGATTCCCGCAGCGCGTTGGCTTCCGGCGAGTTCCAGATTTCGGGAAAGCTCTTCTGGCGGAGGTTGCCGAGTGGCCCATGGTTCTCGCAAACGCTCACATCGCCGTTGGCGTAAACCACCGCATTGAGAATCCCGGCGCGACACGGCACGATTTGAGTTTGCGCCACCGCTGTGCGGGACTTCGCCCACTGCAGCATGGGTTCCACGATTGAGCCGTAGCGGCCCTTCTCGCGCGCCATCCAGAGCCGCCGCACGTATTCGTAAAGCTGGCGGTATTGCTCCAGTCCCGGACCGTTGAGAGACGCATTCTTCCGGTCGCCGCGAATCATCGCGAGATTGTGATGGTCCATCTTCGGGCAGCGATCGTAGAGGTAGGAAGTCAGGCGGCGGATCTCGTCCATATTGACGTCGGTGGCCGTCGAAATGGAGTGGATGCGGAGCCGGGAGTCGGTCTCCTGAAGCTTCGCGAGGGCTTCGTAGGTCTCCATCGCTTTGTCGAAAGCGCCGGGCGAGCCGCGGAACTTGTTGTGGAACTCGCCAAGCCCGTCGAGCGAGATTTCGGCGACGAACAGATCGAGTTCGGGTTCCTTGAGAACTTCCGTGATTTGCTTGATCGTGCGGTCGGTGAAATAACCGTTGGTCGGTACGTAGATCTGCCGCACCTTGTTGTGCTGGATGAACTGCCGGCAGATCTCGCCGAACTCGGGGCGCAGAAAAGGCTCGCCGCCCGACAGGTTCAGGTTTTCAATGCGTCCGAGCGAACGGGAAAGGGCGAAAATTTCATCCTTGCTCAGATCGTCGCGGCTGTTCAGACTTTTCCAGTAGAAGCAATGCCCGCATTTCTGGTTGCAAATCGAGTTGATAAAGAGGATCAGGAATGGCGGGCCCGACTCAAACTGCCGGTTGCGCCACGTAATCCGGGTATGACGGACAATTCGGCTTAGCGAGTCCATAGGATCAGGTCAAGATAGCACACTGCCGGGAAATTCCCCCGATCGTTTGTGCGTAAGCCTGATTCTAACCCGCCGCCAAACGGAATTATCATGAAAACTGCATTTCGGGTGGGGCAGGCACCCGGGGTGGCGTACTAGTACTGGGTGCCGGGGCGTCCCGGCCGGAACACTGCACTGCCGAAGTTGATTGGCGCGGGTCGCCGTATATGCGGCGAGAACCCAGGTTCAAATGAGGATTTGCTCAAGAGGGGCTTTCATGGTTCCGCACAGGTTGCCCGGACGCCGGTTGTTGTGGCCACGGAGCCGCCGCGCGGCAGTAACGATTACTTTCATCCGCTGGTATATTTTTGAAAGCAACTATGGCCGCTAAAAACGTTCTGGTGACAGGCTCGTGTGGTCTTATCGGATCCGAAGTCTGCCTTTTCTTCGCGCGCGAGGGTTTCCGGATCACCGGGATCGACAGCAATCATCGGGCGGTCTTTTTCGGTCCCGAGGGCGATACGAGCTGGGTGCTGGGGCACCTGCGCGACGAGATTCCCGGCTACCGGCACGAAGCGCTCGACATTCGCGATCGCGAAAAGCTGCTGCCGCTGATCAGGGAATTGCGTCCGGACCTGATCATCCACACCGCGGCCCAGCCGTCACACGATCGCGCCGCCGCCATCCCGTTCCTTGACTTCGAGGTCAATGCGGTCGGCACTTTGAACTTGCTGGAAGCGGCCCGGCAGTACGCGCCGGAAACGCCGTTCATCCATATGTCCACGAACAAGGTTTATGGGGACCGGCCGAACACGATCGCGATGAATGAACTGGAAACGCGCTATGACTACGCGGATCCGGCTTACTTCGAAGGCATTGCGGAAGATTTTTCGATCGATCAATCCAAGCACTCGCTGTTCGGCGCGTCCAAGGTCGCCGGCGACATCATGGTGCAGGAATACGGCAGGTATTTCAACATGCCGAGCTGCTGCCTCCGCGGAGGCTGCCTGACCGGACCCAACCATTCCGGCGTCGAGTTGCACGGCTTCCTGAGTTTTCTCATCAAGTGCAACATCGAGAAGCGCGAGTACAAAGTTTTCGGCTACAAGGGCAAGCAGGTGCGCGACAACATACATTCGGAGGACGTAGCGCGGTTCATGCTCGCCTTCGCTCAGGCCCCCCGCGTCGCCGAAGTCTACAATCTCGGCGGCGGCAAGGACAATTCGTGCTCGATTCTTGAGGCGTTCCGGATGGCGGAAGAAGTCACCGGGGTTAAATCGACATATCGTTACGTCGAAGAAAACCGGATCGGCGACCACATTTGCTATTACAGCGATCTGCGGAAGATGAAAGAGCACTATCCGGGATGGGGAATTACGAAGTCGCTGGGCGACATCTTCCGTGAGATCGCCGACTCCTGGACGCAGCGGCTGACCGGCAAAGTGGAAGCGGCCGTCTAACCGATCCGTCGGTGGTTCCATAACCGTATCGACTTCGATACGGCATCGCATGCCTTCGACGACCCAAACGCTGTCGCCTTCGAGGAGCGGATCGTCGGAGGCGAGCGACGCTGGCTCACGATTGGGCTCGCCGACGGAGTTGCGCTTGTTCTCGCGGTTGCTCACACCATCGGCGACGAGAAGGGCGAGGAATTGATTCGTATCATTTCGGCGCGCAAGGCTACACCGAGGGAAAGGAGGCTATATGCGGGTGAGGATGACTAAAAGGCCCATGACAAAAACGCAGAAGGAAGAATTGGAAGCTCTGGCGGCCATGCCGGACGAACAGATCGATACGAGCGATATTCCGGAGATCAAAAGTATAAAGGGAGGGGTCCGTGGCATCTTCGCCCGGCCGGAGTTGCGGCTGATCAGCATTCGGCTCAGCGCAACCGATTTGGCTACCGCGAGCAAGTTGGCGGCTGAGAAGGGTTTACCCTATCAGACATACATAAAATCCCTGCTGCATCAAGCGCTCGAACGCGAGCGCACGAGCGCGGGATTGTGATAACTGTTGGCAGCCAGTCGCCTGGTTCCAGTACTTATAGAGCCGCGCCCGGCGTCTGAAGCGGCCCTGCTTCCTTTAACATTAAGTTCATATGCTGTCTGTCCGCGGCAAGTTATTCCCAGCCGCCCTGCTGTTTCTCCTGATCGCTTTCGGGATGATCTCCTGCGGCCAAAGCGCCGAAAAGGCGCGCCAGACTGCATTCGCGCGCGGCAAGCAACTCTACCAGAAGGCCGACTATAAAGCCGCCGCGATTGAATTCCAGAAGGCTATCCAGAAAGACCCCAACTTTGGCGAAGCCTGGCTTTGGCTGGGGCGAACGTCCGAACAGCTTGAAAATTCCGACGGGGCGGCGGATGCCTTCCGCCAAGCCGTGCCGCTGATGCCTGGGAGCGACGAACCGCTGGCGGAACTGGGTAACGTTCTGGTGGTCGAGTATACGGGAAATCCCAGGCATCCGGCGGCTTACTTTAAAGAGGCCTCATCCGCCGCGGATCAATTGATCCAGCGAAACGCACAGTCCTTCGACGGCATTAAGCTCCGAGGATTTCTCGCCGCTGCCGAGAACGATCCCGCAAGGGCGATTCCTCTGCTTGAGCAAGCCCATCAAATGAGACCAAACGAGGCCGGCGTTGTCACAGCGCTCTTTGACAACCTGGTGCGCAGCGGTCAGACCAACGAGGCCGAGAAACTCGCGCTGGATTTCCTGAAACAAAAACCGGACTACGGCCCGCTCTACACGATCCTCGGTCAGTACTACGTGCGAGCGAAGCGGATCGGCGACGCGGAAGCGATTCTGAAGACCAGGATCGCGAAGAATCCGGAAAGTAACCTTTACCGGATCGAACTGGCCCGTTTCTATACCAAGGCCGGGCGCGGCGTGGATGCGCGCGCGGTGCTCGATGCGATGATCGCCGACCCGAAGCGGTTTCCGAAGGCGCACCTCGATGCAGGCGACTTTTACGTCGAAGGGCGGCAGTGGGCCGAGGCGCGGAGTGAGTTCAATCTTGGCGAGCAGTCCGACCCGAAATCCGGAACACTCTATGCCAAGCGCCTGCTGGCGGTAGCGCTCACGACGAAGGATTCCGCCTCGGCCGCGCAGCTTCTCGATCGGATTCTGAAGCAGGACCCGAACGACCATGATTCCGCCGCTGCCCGCGCGGACCTTCAAATGGCCAGCGGCGATCCCGCAAAAAAGGCGCTCGCCATGGATACGTTCAGGAAACTGGTGGAAGCCATGCCGGAAAATGCCCGCTATCACTACGAATATGCGGAGGCTTTGCGGGCCGGCGGTCAGAACGATCCGGCCGCAGCCCAGTATCTGCTGGCGGTGCAGAGGCAGCCGGCGAATATTCCGGCCCTTGAAAACCTTGCCGAGCTGAGCATCCGCCGGCAGGCTCTTGACGATGCCATCACGTATGCGGATCGCGCGCTGGCGTTGAATCCGTCGGACGCCCGAATGTCGCTGGTCAAATCGGCCGCTCTCGCCGCGAAGGGGAGATTCGACGAGACCCGGTCGATTCTGAGAGGCGTCGAGACACAGAATCCCCGGCTTCGGGACACGCAGCTGCAGCTTGCACTCCTCGACGTCGAGCAGAAGCACTATTCCCAGGCGGAGGCCAGGTTCCGCAAATACTACGTGGGTGGGAAGGGCGATGTCAAAGCACTCGAAGGGCTGATCGCGATATATCGGGCCCAAAGGCAGCTGGATCAGGCTTTGACCCTTCTCCGGCAGGATTTGGAGAAAGGGCCGCAATACGATTCCGTCAGACTATTGCTGGCGGAGGTGGCCCACGAGTCCGGCAATAACGATCTGGCGATTGAGCAATACCGTCGCCTCGAGCAGAGCCAGCCCAAAGCTCCGGCTATCGCTATACAGTTGGGGGTCGTCTGCCAGGAAAAGGGCGATCTGAAGTGCGCGATCGGCGAATTCGAGCGAGCGAAGACGCTGGCGCCGGAAACGGCTGCCGTTTGGGGCTACCTGGGTAAGGCCCTTGAGGACGTTGGCAGGCCGGCGGAGGCTATCGCCAGTTATCAGAAGAGTCTCGAGCTCGACAAACGTAATCCGTGGGTGATGAATAATCTCGCTTTCCTGCTGGCTGACAAAGGCGAGCGCCTCGACGACGCCCTGAAGCTGGCAAGCGACGCGCTGCGCCTGAATCCAGCAAGCGCCTCTTTCAGCGACACCCTCGGTTGGGTATATCTCAAAAAGAAGGACTTTCAGAGCGCTCTCCACCTGTTTCAGGGCGCGCGCGACAAAGATCCCGACGCAGCGGCTTACCGGATGCATTTGGGCGAGGCGCTTCTTGCGACCGGAAATCGCACCCGCGGGCGTTCGGAACTCGAGGCGGCGCTGAAACTTACTGGTAATCAGGAAGAGCGCAACACGATCGCACAGCTGCTCCGGGATAACAACTGAACCCGCGAATTCCGCTGGTACTATAGTCCCGCACTTTGGTACTTGCTTAAGTCCGCCACTCTGTTACGCTGTTATCTATCGGAGGCTGTAAGAGGATAACTATCCTTCTTACAAGCATTGTTTTTAAAATGAAAAAAATAAGGATTCTATCGGTTTTCATAGCAGGTGCTTTGGGTAGTCTGCCGGCGCTTGCAAATCCTCAACCCTTGCCCTCCACTTTCACGGGGGCTACCACAGATTACGTCCAGTTCGGCGGCGGAGCATTCCCCAGCTCGAGCGAAATCTGTTTTAGCGCGGGCTGCGGTGGCAGTTTCATTCCCACCGTCTACGGTCCCAATGTTTCTGGCCCCACGGGTACCGGCATCCTGACTAACGTGTGGTGTGTGGATTACCAGCTCGATGTAACGAGCGGCTCGACCTATGAGGCTAACATTGCCACGTTGAACGCCATCGGAACGCCCACTGATCCGAACGTTCGGTACGGCAATCTGGACAGCGTCGACCCGACGGGAGCAGCGCCCGGTGGCTGGGCCAACTCTCTCACGGCACCGGCCGGCATCGACTCCAACAGCGCGGCATACCGGTACACGTTGACTGCTGCCCTGGTCTCACAGTACGTGGATTCCACTTCAACCCCGAATCCGACAAACCTGCAGGGTGGTTCTCTGGTCAACAGGGCGATTCAGGAAGCGATCTGGTACATCACCTATAACTCCGATTATGAGACGAACGCGACGTGGGCAACCATCGCCCCCGGGGACATAGGTCCGGCGACCTGCGGAGCCGGTGAGACTGTGTCGTCGGCTGGCGGCAATACGAATTACGCCTGCTGGGTCAAATACGCCGAAGGGAACGTGCAGAATGTCAACACGAGCGCCTGGGCGGTGATCAGTGCTCCGGCCGAACCGAATGGCACGCTGGACGGTCCAGCCGATCTTTTCGGCAATCCGGCTTATCCGGCATACCAGACGTTTCTCGTGCAGGTGGATTCGAACGGCATTATCACGCACGAGAATCCGACACCGGAACCAGTGTACTTTGGTCTGACGCTGGCTTTGGCCGGGGTGATCGTATTTACGCGCATCCGGCAGGCCCGGAAGCAGTCGTCAGAAGCTTAGGCTCCAGTCAGTACCTCAAAAGAAAAATGGCCCCACCAGCGGTTGCCGCCGGTGGGGCCTTCTGTTTTCAGGTGGGGCGGGCACTTTTGCCGGCGCTCGTTCATTCCGCCAGCGCAGCCCCCACCGGCTGCTGTCCAATCCAGAGCCCGAACGCCGCGACCTGGTCAATGGCTGACCACCATCGCCCCGCCTGAAGAAGATTGGTCCGCACCAGCCGATCATAATCCGGACGGAGCGATGCCGGCATGGCGCGGCGCTCGGCAAGGTCGGGCGCGAGACGCCAGATTCTCGACGGGTTGGGCGATGCCCGTTTGGGAATTGAGCGTCCGAGAACCCGGCTTGCGATTGCGCGCAGCAAGGCCTTCGTCGCCCCATTCCGAAATTTGTATTCGACGGGAAGCGACAAGGCGAACCGGATCATTTCTATATCGAAAAACGGGCTGACGAACTCGACCTCGTCGTCATATGCCTGACTTACCGGCAGGAAAGCATTCTGCCACGAGATTCCCGCCCAGATCTGCCCGGCAAGTTGCTGCAGCACGTGCAGGGGAGCGCGCGCCGCCCACGTGGCCATGGCGGCCCGATCGCCGGCGCTGATCGATTGCTCCCAGGCAAGACAGGCGGCAGCGCTCAGCCCGAATGGTGACAGCAGCGATTCGTCCGCGGGCGGGATAGTGGGCGCGCGATAAAGGCGATCGAGTTTCGCGCTGCTTTCGAGCGCGCCGGCGGCTCTTGCATAGCCTGCGGTGTCGGGCGGAAAACCGGCAAAGAAACGATCGAAACCGAGGAAAAGAGAGTCCGCGTGGTCCCCCGTCGCGAGCGTCAACACGCCGTTGGCCTTCGCATACCGCGCCAAATCGAACAGGATCTGACTCTGCGAGTGGCAGCAGGGAGCGTTATGACGTCCGGAGTTGAGCGCCCGAAACGCGCGGCGCCGACTCGCCGCCGTGACCTCCACGCGTTCGATCGGGATTCCAAGCGCGCGCGCATTGGCGGAAGCGCTGTCGAACTCCGAGTATCTTTTCCAGCGATAATCCGCTGTGAGAGCCGGGCTGGTCCCGCCGATGGACCGGAGTAACCAGGCGATCAGGGCCGAATCGATGCCGCCCGAGAGAAGACACGAGATCGGACCACGGCCGTGCGCGATGGCCCCCAGATAACCCGATGCAATCTCAAGGAAACGCTCTTCGGCCGCTCCGGGTTCGATTGGAACGGTTTCGAGGAATTCGCCCCAATCGAGATACGGGACCGATTCTACGCTCGTGCCGCGAAACCACGTCACGCGCGCGGGATGAAGCTCCCCGATATCGGCGTAAAGCGGATCGATTCCGACGCCTCCGCGCGCCACGTAAAAGAAGAGGGCTTCGCGCGAAACCTCGTTGTTCGACAAGGGGACGAGATCCTCCAGACGTGAGGCGACGCGGAAGCTCTTTCCCCCGTTCTCCGGAATATAGAAAATGGGGCGTGAACAGCCGAAGTCGGTGAGAGCAATCGTTGTTGCTCCATCTTCGATCACGATGCTGAACTGGCCGCGCAGCCTCCTCGCGAACGCGATAAAGTCTTCCCGCGTATTGAGCGAGCCGAATACCGGCGCGTCCTGCGCCAGCAGAGCTCCGGAATAGACGGGAAGCCCCTTGATGGAAATCTTCCTCTGGTTCGAATGGGCTGCCGGCGGCAAGCGACTATCGATCGCCGTCTCAGCCCGCGACATAGCTTCGTGCCGCGCGCGCGACGTTGCGCGCTCCGAGGTAAGCGCGAGTCCGCGGTGAGAACAGGCGGTCGAGAGACGGTTGGTTGCGAAAGTAAAACATGTCGATGCGCGGGAGCTTCATCCTGTCGGCATCCGGCCGCACGAATTCAAGCGAAGTCCCGACGGCCAGGTTGAAATGCCGCGCCGCGGTGGAGCACACTTCCGGCGAGCAGGAGCCATAGGGATATGCAAACGATCGAACGGGCCGCGCCAGCCGGGCTTCAATTTCCCGGCGGCACTCCTGCATCTCGCGATCGCATTCGGCCGCGGAAAGGCTCGTGAGATGAGGATGGGTCGCGGTGTGGGCGCCGATCTCGATCGAGGCGGGCGCCGATGCGAGCTCGTCCCATCCAAGCAGACGCAGGCCGGGGACCGCCCCGGCAGGCTGGCCGGGCCAGGAATTGTCCAGGCCGCAATAGCCGCTCACGGCAAAAACGGTGGCGGGAAGCCGCAGCCGGTCGAGTAGCGGAAACGCGTGCTCGGCAAGATTCGAGCAGCCATCGTCGAAGGTGAGAGCTATCGAGCCGGGCGAGCCCGCAACCCTTTCGAGCGGGACGACAGGAACGCCGGACGCGGCGAGGGATTCAATCTGCTGCCTGAAGATGTCCGGTCTGGTGGAAATGACCGATCCGGAATCGTCGAGAGAGTGCCAGGTCAGGATCGCGGACCGCTGGTCCGTCATCGTCCGGCGGCTCTCGCGTTGGCCGCGGGCGTGCCGATCGATGGTCGATGCTTCGACAATCCAAGCCGGTAGCGCACCATGGCCAGGGCAAAAGCCAATCCGCTGGAAATGAAATAGAGGATGTGAAAAGGAATTGCCGCCAGCGCGAACATCTTGCCCCGGTGCCCGGCAAGAAAGAGATAGAACTGCTTGTTCAGCCAGACCAGCGTCAGAAGGACGACCAGGAAGCCCGTGCCCAGCTTGTGCATTGGCAGATAGATCCACACAAAGGCGATCACGAGCAGGCAATAGGCGCCGATCATGATTCCCGTGCGCCGGTGCCAGACGCCGTACGGGTATGTGTAACGATGTCTGGCAAACAATGCCACGGCCGCCATCAAGACCATCGGGATGATCAGCTTCTGATGGGAAAGGTAGGCGAACAGGGTGATCAACGCCATCACGCCGACCATCAGGTAGATGATCAGGCGGCGCTTTCCCGAGGAGTAATCCATCCAGTAGGCCGAAAGCAAAATGAAAAAGGTCGCAAAAAAGGGAACCAGAAAGTAAACGCCGCGGCTGGCGGCAAGATAGGCGCCGAGGGCCCCCAGCAGACCTCCGAGCATGACGCTGATGCGCTGGCTGATTTGCAGGTTGAGATCGTTTGGCATCGAGCCGGAGCGAAATGTCAACTCCGACCAAGGCAGCGCGCGATAGTAGAAGTCAGTCTTGAGGACGCTCCCAACCCCCCAGCGCTTGAGGTGTTTTACCTGGATATTGCTGCAAAGCACCAGCTTGCGGTTGGCGGCACTTAACCGGTAGCCGAGCTCGATATCTTCGATGGCCGGCGTACGGTAGGCTTCGTCGAAGCCGCCGAATTCGAGAAAGACCGCGCGCCGCATGGCCCCGCAGCCCGCCCAGAAAGTCACGGCCTCCCGCCGCGAGTTCTGATGGACGTAATGGTGCATCAGATTCCGGTACTGCGACATGAAATTCTTTGCCGACGGCCAGTCGTCATAGGATCCCATTACCGCGTCGATCTCAGGGTCGCGCGCGAATTCACCGGCGACCTTCGCGAGAGTGTCGGTCTGGACGCAAACGTCGGAGTCGACGAAGAAAAGGATTTCGCCCCGCGCGGCGTTAGCGCCGAGATTGCGCGCGAAGGCCGGGCCGGTGCGCCCTTCCGTGGAGAGCACGGTGGCTCCAAATTCGCGTGCGACGTCCACCGAGCCATCGGTCGAGCCGTCATCCACGACGATGCATTCCAAAGCCGGCTCGCTCGATTGGGCGAGACTGGTCAGGCATCGCCGCAGATACGTCTCGGCATTATAGACGGGGATAATGACCGAAATTGGCGAGGCCATTTGTACCGGTAGCAATATTTTAAAGTGAGAGAGCCAGGCGGCGCAATGGAAGCGCGACGCTGGCGACCCCTGGGGTACTGGTACTATTGCGGATCCATTCCCCCGGGAACTCCGGAAGCACGCCGGGGAAGACTAAGTGCACTATCGCTCCCTTGCGGTCGCGGCGGCTCGGTAACAACCTGATTCTACTGGGCCGCGACCGTAGGGGAGCGATGGCCGGTTGACCGAATAAGTGACCGCCTTTGCGAAATGGTGTACTAAGACTGAGCGTGCTGTCGTCTCACAGTGAAATTCGCCGCGAGGTGGTCCGCGTGTTCGTGGTCTGCTGGCTCGCCTACGTCGTTTCGTGGGCGCCCTACATCATTCGCGAGCACTATCCCGCTGCTTCCGCGGCCGAGAGCGGCACACTCAACGTGGCGCGGTATATCCGATGGTCCGACGATATTTTTGCGGTTCGCCCGGGAGTCGCATTCATTAACAACAATCCCGGCGCGTCTCTGACAGCGGCTATTCCGCTGATCCTGCTACGGCCCGTGCTCGAGCGGGTCGATTCCTGGAATCAACGCCAGCCCGCGCCCCCGGCTGGCGAACCGCGGGAGGGAGAATCGTTCCGGATCGCGGTGAGCCAGCGACGTGGGTGCTATTTCCTCCTGATCGGATTCCTCACGACCGCTCTCGTGATGGCGCCCGCTACGGCGGGCATGCTGGCGTATCTCTGTTCGCGCCTGATCGCGGGCGGTGTTTCGGCTCCCGCCGCCAGCTTTATGGCGATCGTCTGCGGGCTGGCAACTCCGCTGCTGTTCCGGGCTGGGCTTCTGAACCACAATCTGCTGGTTGCCGACGCCGGCTTTATCGCTCTGCTCGTGCTTTGGGACCCCTCCGATCGTGCCCTCACCCTTTCCCGCGTGCTGACGGCGGGGCTCCTCTGCGGCTACGCACTGCTCTGCGATTACAGCGGAGCCGTCGTTGTGGCGGTAGCGGCTCTCTATGTCTGGCAGCGCGCCGATGGAGCATCATCGAGACTGCGCTCGCTGGCGATGTTCGCCGCGGGAGTCGTTCCCGGAATCGCCATACTGTTTGCCTGCCAGGCTTGGGCGTTCGGATCTTTCTATCATCCGGCCCAATATTACATGACGCCGACGGCGCCCACCGCACATGGATACCGCGGCTTCGACTGGCCGTCGCCAGCGCTTGCCTGGGCGCTTTTAGCTGACCCGCGTTTCGGGATCTTCGCGTACGCCCCGGGGCTCATTCTGGCGTTCGCCGCGCCCTTTGTGAAGCGCGCGCGACCGAGAATCCCCCGCCGCGAATCGCGGCTGGTTTTGACGTACTTCGCGACTTTTCTCCTTTTCTGTTCCGCGAACCGGTATGCATGGCTGCAGCCACTTACGGGTTTCCGATATCTCGTCCCGGTGGTTCCGGGGATGGCGCTTCTGGCGATGGAAACGGCCGCCGCACTGCCGGCGCTCGTTCGATGGTCGCTGGCAGGGCTGTCGGCGATCCAGATGGCACTGATGACGTGGCCGCATGAAAACGACGTCCGGCGAACGCTGGACGTCCTCTTCGCGCGACGGTTCGCGCCCGCATGGTTGACCTGGATGCGCGAGGCCGGGGCGCCGCTGCCCTGGATTCATGCCGCCGAGGGATTGGCGGCGGCAGCCTTGGGCGTGGTGCTGCTCGAAATTTTCCTGCTGCTCCGGAAATACCGGAGAAAGTTAACCCCGCAACCGAACTAACGGTATATTGCGTCGTTTCTAATGCAGGCGGGACAATGAAATCAATGAAGTACGCAGTATTGCTGATTGGCTGTTGTCTGGCGGCGCTTGCCGCCGATCCCGACCCCGAGTTCGCGAAGTGCCTGAAAGGTCTCCCGGGATGCAACGTTTCGGGACTGTCCCCACAGCAGATGACCGCGGTCTCCAATGCTTCGAGGGCCAGGAATCTTGCCAATTGCCAAACCGGTCTGCCGAGCTGCGATCCCATGCGGCTGTCACGCGAGGAAGCAACCGCCCTTGAAAAAACTGTGCGTGCGCGGAACGCGCATAACTGCATCGAAGGGCTCGGAAGTTGCAATCCACAACTTCTCGCTCCCGCGGACGCTCTCGCCGTGGCCGATGCGGCCAAAAGGCGCAACTTCAATCGCTGTCTCAAAGGAGAAGGAATCTGCGATCCGCTTTTATTGACAAAGGAGCAACGGGTGGCGGTCGGGAAGACCGCCGACGACCGGAACCTCGACCGGTGCCTTAAAGGTCTGGTGACGTGCGATCCGCTGGCTCTCTCACGCGAAAACATGGAGCGGGTGCGGCAGGAAGCGCGAAAGCGGAATGCGGAGGTCTGTATGCAGGGAAACGCCAACTGCAACACCCTGCTGCTGACGGATGACGAATTGAAACGCGCGAGAGATGTGTCGTCGAAACGGAACGTGCAAAACTGCCAGCAGGGTGTGGTCAGCTGCGATGTTTCGGCGCTCGGAAAGCAGGATCTGGTGCTGGTCAACGCGGAGCTCAGGAGGAAGAATCTTGACGCCTGCCGGAGCGGCCTCGCTTTATGCGATCCGCTGCTGTTGACCCCCGCCGAAACAACGGAGATGAATCAGCTCGCGGGGCGCCGCAACCTCGATCATTGCGTGCGCTATCAGCAGACTTGCGACCCCGCATTGTTAACCAGCCCCGAAGTGGTGCTGGTTTCCGAATCGTCCCGGCAGCGCGGGCGAGCCACACGCTAGCTTGATTCAAGGCGAGTACCAGTAGTACTCGCCTTGGTACTGGGCAAACTTCGCATCTTGAATAATGGCGGTCAATGGAGTCAAACTGATGAACCAGGGCGAGTTCAAGCTTGGTCATCATTACGCCCCACACACCCGCGGTGATCGGTCCCCTGCTCGAGGTTTCGGCACGCCTTGGCAGGACCCCTCATCTTGTCCAGGCGGCTACAGGGAATACCTCTCTGAAGCGCGACGGCACTCTGTGGATTAAGGCCTCGGGCCGATGGCTCGCGGATGCCATTCGCGATGAGATTTTCTTCCCGCTGAATCTCGAAAAGATACTGCGCCGGATCGACGCGGGCGAAGATCCCTCAGGTCAGCTCGAAAATTCGGAAAAGCCGTGGCGCACGTCGGTTGAGACGGCGATGCACGCGGTGCTGCCTCACAAAGTAGTAATCCATGTACATTCCGTGAACACGATCGCATGGGCGGTCCGTGAAGATGGGCCCGCCGAGTTGGCTCGCCGAATGGGCGACATCCCGTGGCAGTGGGTCCCGTACACACGCTCCGGATTGCCGCTGGCGCGCGCGGTGCAGGAGGCGATGGCGCGCACCCCTGACGCCCGCGTGCTTGTTCTGGCGAATCACGGACTAGTGGTAGGCGGCGATGATTGTGAGGAGGCCGAAGGACTTCTCAGCGAGGTCGAGCGCCGGACGACTCTGGCGGTTCGCCCCCTGCAACCGCCATCCCGCGGGCTTGATCGCATTACCGGGCAGAGCGAATGGCAATTGCCGGAGCATTCGGCTTTTCACGCGCTGGCGACAGACGCGGTCGCGCACCGGATCGTTACAGGTGGCATCTTGTATCCCTGTCAGCGGCTTTTTCTGACGGCGCGCGCGCTGTCGTTTTCCGAGTCGGTTGACGGAAAAGAAATTCAGAGCCTCAAAGAGCCGTTCGTCATCATCGAGAATAGCGGGGTTTTGTTGCGGAAGGGTTTGAGCGCCGGGGAGCTCGCGATCCTGAATGGGTTGGTCGAAACGCTGCGGAGGATTCCGGAGTCCGCGCCGATCCGTTACCTGACCGACGCGGAGATTCAGGATCTGTTTGCGCCGGATGCCTGCACGTATACCGAAGTCCCGCGCCGAACCGGCACAATCTGAAATAAATGCCCGTGGCGCGGGCGCTCTCGCCCGCCGCGGCCGATCGTCCCCTTCAGGGCCTCGGCTCGGCACTTTGCCGGCGCCTGGTTTTTTCGACCCCGCGCCGGAAGCGCCGGCTACTCTGACCACGGGATCTCGCCGAACTTCCGCGCCGCTGTCGCATTCAGGAGATTGAAATACATCTCAAGGTGAGCTTCGCGGCACCAGTGCCGGCAGAATCCGTCGTATCCCTTTTGCCCCAGATCGGAGCGCAACGCCGCGGACGCCGCGATTCGGGCGAGCGCGTCAAGCAATTCAGCGTCGGAAGAATAGACGAAGCCGCCGCCACTGTCACGGACAACTTCCGGCAGCCCCCCGAGATCCCGCGCAATCACCGGAGTCCTGCGGGCGAAGGCTTCCACGCTCGTCATGCCGAAGGTTTCGTACGTGACCGATGGGATCACGTTAGCGAGCGCGTGAAACTGCAGCGGTCCCATTTCGCTCTGTGGAACCGCGCCGAGGAATTTGATGCGCGGATTGCCGGCCGCCATCGCGCGCATCTCCTGCTCGGCCGTACCCGTTCCGGCGACGAGGAGATCGCAGTCGGGAGCGCGGTGCCAGAGCGGAATCAGGCTTTGCAGTCCTTTGATGGTTTCGAGCCGGCCGACGAACAGGAAATAGGGGCGCTCCTGCGGACGCGGTCCGGGGTTCCGCCATTCTTCGTCCACCCGGTCCATGAAGTTCGGCAGACAATCGAAAGGGCGAGGAAAGCCGCGCTCGGCATGCATGCGCGCCGTGAAGCGGCTGGGAGAAACGAACTGGTCGACATGCTTCGCCATACGGTCGAGCAGTCCGGTGTAACGCCAGAGCTGCGGAGGCCGCTTCGCCATCAACGTACAACGCAAACATTCCGGCTTTTCGCACGCTGCCTGATTAAACTTCCACAGCACGTGCATCGGGCAGATCAGCCAGTGCTCATGCGAAGTGTAGATTTTGACGGCGCGCCGCGCCTCCGGTTCCAGTGCCAGAATAGCGGGGCCGAGCAGCGAGATGTTATGGAAATGGATGACGTCCCACGCGCGCGAGCGCAGAATCGCTTTCAAGGTTTTCGACTTGAGCCAGGGCCGCCCGGTCTGCTGCGTGAGCAGCGGCGAGAGGGATTTGTAGCCGCTTCGCAGCGCATGCCGCTTCACGCCGGAGAGCTCTGGCAGCGCCGCCGCGGGTTCGGCCGGATGCAGCAGATGGTAGGCGTCCACGCAATGCGCGACCTCGACGTGATGACCATTCGCCGCCAGCGCGCCGGCCAGACGCCGGACTGCGATCGCATCGCCGCCGAAGCTCCAGGGAGGATAGAACGTGGTGAGATGCAGGAAGTTCAGGGGCCGGGTCACTGGAATCTTTGGATCACTTCCATCATCTGCCTCGCCGCGTTCTCCCAGGTGAGCGCGCCCGCCGCCGCGCAGGCCGCTTCGCTCATCCGCAGGCGCGTTTCTTCGGACGAGAGCATCGCTTCGAGCGCACACTCGATCTCCGTCTCCACCGGGCGAATCGAAATGGCGCCCTCCCCGAGCAGCGCGGCCAGCGGACTCTGATCGGTCGCGATCACCGGGCATCCGCACGCGGCAGCCTCCACGGCGGGCAGTCCGAATCCTTCCATCAGAGATGGAAGCACCAAAACGGCCGCGAGATTCAGCAGGACCACCACGTCTTCGTCTTTCAGATAACCCGTGAAGACGACGCGATCCGTCAGACCGAGTTGCGCGACCTGTCCCGCGATCGTGCCGAAGTAGGTGTGAAAGGCATCGCCGGAAGTGTCGCCCACCATGACAAGCCGTAAATCGGCGAACTCGGGGCGCGCGGTCACGCGAGCGAAAGCGCGGACCAGGGCTTCGAGATTTTTGTGTGGGCTGAAGCCGCCGAGGTACGCGATCGTCCGGTGCTCTCCGCTTACAATACCCGCTTTGACCAGGGCGGGCGTGACGACCGGATCGGCCAGCCTTCGGAAGATAGGGTCCGCCGATTCACCGACAACAAAGACACGGTCGCGATTCATCCCGAAGCGGTCGACGATCCGGTCGCGGGAGTAATCGGAGACGGTGACCAGCGCGTCCGCCTGCCAGCGTCCCAAGGCCCCCTTGACGTCCCACGCGAGGCGGGCGGCGAGGCGCGGTACGGTCAGTTGCGGAAATGTCTCGGCAATGACGTCGTGGACCATCACAACGACACGCGCACCGCCGAAAACCGGTACCCATGTGTAGACGGTCGGAAAGAGAACGAGATCGAAGCGTGCGGCAGAGAGAGCCCGCGACATGCGCCACATGTCGGGAATCGAGCGTCTGCCGTCGGCGGATGCCGCGTTGACGGCAAGGGCGGAAGTCTCGACGACTTCGACTTCGGCGCGCTCCGGCCACGGCTCGGTATTATCGGCCGAGTCGGTGAACAGCGTGTAGCGGTTGCCGGTGTCCATCGCCGCCAGCGCGCGCAACAGCGCGCGCGCGTGGCGTCCATAGCCCCGGCGGTTGTGCCAGCAGGTTGCGTCGACAGCGATCCGCACTGATTTTCTTCACGACTCGTCGGGAAGGTTGATCCGCTTCCTGACAAGCCACGCCGGCCTCTGCTTCACTTCTTCAAACAGCCTTCCGATGTATTCGCCCAGAATCCCCATGCAGACGAGGTTCACGGCCGAGAAGAACAGGATGAAGAAGACGAGCGAGGTCCAGCCGCGCGCATTATGCGGGTTAAATCCCGCAATCGTCCAGTCCGCCAGGTATTGAATGATGACGAAGATCGCGCCCGCCATCGAAAGAAACGCGAGCGCGAGCCCGATCGACATGATGAGCTGCAGGGGCCGATAGCTGAAGTTGATGATGCCATCGAGCGCGAGCCTCAATAGTTTGCGGAAATCGTACTTCGGCTCGCCCGCATGGCGTGCGTGGCGCTCGTATTCGAGGCCTGTCTGGCGGAAGCCCACCCAGCTCCTGAGACCGCGGACAAACCGGTTGCGCTCGGGAAGACGATTGATCGCGTCCACGACTTCACCTCGCATGACGCAGAAATCGCCGGCGTCCAGCGGAATGTCATGCATGGCAAGGCGCTGCAGGATGCGGTAATAGAGCCTGTAACAAGCCCGCTTCAGCATTCCTTCTTTCCGTTTGGTGCGAATCGCATACACCACATCCCAGCCTTCGCGAATTTTGCGGATGAACGGAAGCAGTTCTTCGGGCGGGTCCTGCAGGTCCGCGTCGATAACGGAGACGATCGTGCCTCGCGCATGCATCAGCCCGGCTGACACAGCGGCCTGGTGTCCGAAGTTACGAGTCAGGCTGATTATCTTGAAACGCGCGTCGCTCCTGCCCAGTTGCTCGCAGATATCAAGCGTGCGGTCGCGGCTGCCGTCGTCGACGATGAGGATTTCAAAGTCCTCTTCCCAGGCCGCAGCGGCGGCGACGATTCGGCGGTATAGCTCCGCAATACCTTCTTCCTCGTTGTAGGCCGGAACGACGATCGAAACCATGAAGCTCAGGGATTACAAAGAAAATACCCTGGAAAAGCGGCGGGGCGGTCAATCAACGGCTCCAGAATACCATTGGTGTGCCAGAAGTTCGCGTTACCGCTCTCGGTAAGTCTTTCTGAGCCGCGCGCGCCAGCAAGCAGTAACGCAGCAACGGTCAAACGCGAATGCGGCGGGCGCGAACTTGATTGCTTCTGGAAACGGGATTTGGAGAATCGTGCCGGTCATCGTCAGATGGCCCGTGGTCCGGTCGATTTTAAACTCCACTACGCCCTCGGTTTCCACGTTCGCGGCAAACAGATACTGGCCGGAGGAGCGACCGAAACCCACGTGGCCGGCTGTGGCGCGTGTGGAGGTATTCGACCGGCGACAGCGCGCCCGGTGGTCTCATTGATTGCGAAGACCGCAATACTGTCGTGGCCGCGGTTCGATCCATAGAGAAAACTTTCAAGCCCCCGCGGGCAGGCGCTTCAGCGGCCTGCGTTGACAGCGGCGCGGGATTCGGCGGCGCTCGCCACGGCCACGCGAACGGTCACGCCGGGTTCTGCGAGCGATCCGGCGAGATCCGGACGGGCCTGGCGCGAAGGCCGGCCCACGCCCGCATATTCAAATCCGGCTTCCATTGCCCGCTCGGCGCTGAAGAGATTGCGGCCATCGATCAGCACCCGCCGGTTCATCCTGGCCGCGATTTCCTCCAGATCAAGCGCGGCGAACTCCGGCCATTCGGTCACCAGCACCACCGCATCGGCGCCGGTCGCGGCGGAAAGCGCATCGTCGCAATAGCAGAGCTGCAGATTCGGATGCTGCGCGCGGCAGGCATCCATGGCGATCGGATCGAAGACACGGACGCGCGCGCCCATGCGCAGCAGGCGCTCGGCGATCTGGATGGCCGGCGCGTCCCGCAGATCGTCCGTATCCGGTTTGAAAGCGAGCCCGAGGAGAGCGATCGTACGGCCCTTGAGAATGTAGAGCTTCTCCTGCAGCTTCTGGATCACCACCGACCGCTGCAGCTTGTTGACCGCGAGCGAGGCGGCGAGAATGCGCGCCTCATAGCCATATTCCGCGGCCGTGTGCAGCAGCGAGCTGACGTCTTTACCGAAACAACTCCCGCCCCAGCCGATGCCCGCGTTGAGGAACCCGCTGCCGATCCGCGAATCGAGACCGATACCGCTCATCACTTCGACAACGTCCGCGCCGACGCGCTCGCAGATATTCGCCATTTCGTTGGCGAAGCCGATCTTGAGGGCGAGGAAGGCGTTCGCCGAATATTTGATCATCTCGGCGCTGGCAAGGCTCGTGCTGACGATAGGCACCTCGCCCATCCCAGCGGGCCGCGGCGCGAAAACTGGTGCGTCGAAGCGTTGCTCCGTCAGCGGCTTATAAAGCGTCTTGAGGTTGACGATCGCCCGGCCGCTCGGCGAACCGAGCACGATGCGCCCTGGGTAGAGAGAATCGTGGATGGCGGAACCTTCGCGCAGGAATTCGGGATTGCTCGCCACCGCGAAGTCGATCTGCGAATCCGGGCGCGCTTCGATGGCGCCATCGCGCACCAGTGCTTCCACCAGATTTCCGCATCCGACCGGTACCGTGGACTTGTTCACCACCACATAGAAACGGCCCGGCTCCATCGCCGCTCCGATGGAGCGCGCGGCCGACTCGAGATACGCGAGATTGGTTTCGCCGGAGGGAAGAGAAGGAGTTCCGACGGCTATGAAAATGACATCGCTGCCCCGCACTGCGACGGCGACGTCCGTATCGAATGATATCGTGCCGCGGCTCCGCGCCATCTCAATCAGCTCTTCGAGACCCGGTTCGTAAATGGGTGACTTGCCCTGGCGAAGTTTCGCGATGCGGGTCTCGTCGACGTCCACGCACGTGACGCGGTGTCCGAGAAATCCCAGACACGCCCCCGTCACCGCTCCCACATAGCCTGTTCCAATAACAGTTACATTCATCCGTCTTCCTCCTGACGCCGGCCCGGTCGCGATTCGCGCCGCCCGTGCTCGTCGATATGATTTCAGCTTTCTAAACCGCCTTAACCTCGAAACCGGAGCGTTCCTCGTTATTTTTTCGAGCGCGGGGTTTGGAAAATTCAGTTTACGGCAATTAACCAAAATTAGCAGTGAAGGCAGTACTACTGAAGCCTCTGGTACCCTGCCGAAGCCGAGATCCGGCAGAAATGACCGGTGCCGCGAGTACTCAGTTTCCCGCCGCCGCGGCGCGGCTCAGTGGCTGCTCATGCGGCGCCATAGCGCTGACGAGCCGTTCAACGGCCGGAACGGAAGCGGTGCGCCGCGTATACGAGAACCATCGTTCTTTCAGCTCGAGACAGGGTTTTTCCAGAACGTGCCACGAAATGATAGCCCCCGCGAACGAAATACCGCTGACCAGCACCGTATAGGCCAGTGCCTTCCCGAATCCGGAAGGCCGCAGTTGCAGCCTGTCCAACTCCGCGTGCACGGGCGTTTGCAGAATATACATCGCGTAGCTGTACTTGCCGAGCGTGACAAGCGGGCGGAAAGCGAGGACCCGGTTGATTCCGGACCTCGCATCCGTATAAAGCGTCAGCGCGATCAGGGCGGTTCCGAAAATCGCGATAAGGGAATAATTGAAATACTGAAGACCTCTCCACTGCCACCAGATCAGGCCGTGATTTTGAACCAGCTCCGCCGCCAGAATGCTTCCGGTCGCGAGCAGCACGGCGCGCGCAATCCGGTCTGCCCGCCGCGGGACTGGAAAGCATCGATGAAATACCGCAAGCGCGGACCCAAGCAGCAAACCATCGAGATGGAGAAGGCCGTAAACGACATAGTTGTTTGCGCTGAAGAGACCGAACCACTGGCGCGCCCCGACGAGCAGACAGAAGAGGCCAGCGATCGCGGCCATCGTGCGCCGCGGCCGCCAGATCACGAGAATGAACGAAGGCCAGATGAGGTAGAACTGCTCTTCGACCGACAGCGACCAGAGATGCGAGATGAGACTCCCCGAATCGCGCATTGCCATGCTGACGTTCGACAGGTAGAACACGTGCCAAAGCAGGTGCATGGACTGCCACTTGACGTGGAACCGCGAGATTAAAAACAGAGCGGCCAGGAAACTGTAGTAGACCGGAGCGATGCGGAGAAAGCGCCGCATGTAGAAAATGCGCAAAAATCCCGGCCGGTCGCGCGTGTCGAGCAGAATTCCAGTGATCAGAAAGCCCGACAGGGCGAAGAAGAGATCGACGCCGGCCCATGAGGATGCGGCCAGCCAGGCGACCGGTGCCGTCCAGACAGAATTCGCGCCGGCGCCGCCGAATGCGTGGTAGAAAATTACCAGCCCGATAGCAATGCCGCGGATCCCCTCGAGTGAGGCATTCCGCGTTCCGGCGTGCCAGGCCGACGCCCGGAACACCGTTGAACGATGACGGCTCCTGACAAATTACTCTACGACTTCTTTCGCTGTTTGACAACGGGGATTCTGTAGCGCGAAGATCCGCAAGCCGAGTGCCGACGCGAGAGATCCTCATGGGCCGCCATGGAATTTTGGCTAATTACCGATGGCCGATTTGCGAAATAGTGTAAGACGCGGAATCGCGGAACAGAAGTTCGCGCGCTGGAACAGAATTTTGGGGGGAAGAGAAAACAGGACTTGTGTGAAGGACGCCGATACCCGGACGTTTATTTCCGGGTATCGGCGGTGACTCAGAAAATCAGCCGTGCCTTAGTTCAGGGGTTACGCTGTCCGCTTGCGGCGGTAAGCGAGGAATGCCAGGCATCCGAAGCCGAGGCCGGTCAGCAACATGAAAGTCGGCTCGGGGGTAACCTGCGCTGTCTGGATGGCAATACCGGTAGTTCCACTACCGGGGTTCGACATGTTCCAGATTGAAGAATCCAGCGTGTAAGTGATGTCGCCGAGCACGAGCGTCGTGTTGGCGCCGAAATCGATGAATGCATCCGTGTTCTTCCTAAAGATCGTCCCGCTGAAATCGCCGCTGAGCGTTCCGGAGTTCGGGGTAACAACCGGGTCGGACTGTGTGATCTTGAGAGTAAACGTCGATCCGTTCACGAGGGCACCGGTGCCCCCAGGAGTCGAAGTATCGTCGAATTCCATGACATTAACGTCCGCCGCCGGGCCGCCGGTCAGCAGATTCGTATACGACCGGCCGACGGCAGTGTCGGTGATAGTAGTGCCATTGTTCGTGATGGTGATTGTCGACCCACCGTTGGACAGGCCGCACACACTAGCCGTGCCGCAGGCGAATGTACCTGTCGTTGTAAACGAAACTTCTTCAGCCATCGCAGGGAGAGCAAGCGCCGCTGCCGCCACGCAAAGACCGATTTTGAGAGCAAGATTTCTGTTCGTCACTTTATCCTCCGGGTGATCCAACATAAGTGCGCCGGTACACCTTTCTTCAAGAGGTTACTAGTATTCCAGAGAACTTGCAAGAGCAATCGGTAAAATATACCCGATAGTACTTTCTGGAGTAGTCACCGGACAGGTACTAGTACTAATTGGGGTATTGAGACGAGCTGCACGAAGTCGGGGAAGCAACACGAAGAGAAGGGACACTACGGAGGAAAACCAGGAAACGTCCAGACCGGCAAAACTGGCGGCGTTTACGGAAAGCGCCGCCAGCCATCGCAAACAAACTCGAATGATACTACGCCCGTCGGCGCCGGTATGCAACCAACCCCAGACCGGCAAAACCAAGCCCGGTGAGCAGAAGGAAGGTCGGCTCCGGCGTCACCTGCGCGGTCTGGAATGCGATACCAGTTGTATGCCCAGGATTGGCCATGTCCCAGACAGCCGAATCCAACTGGTAGGTGACATTGCCCAGCACGAGCGACGTGTTACTACCGAAGTTAATGAAAGCATTCGTGTTCTTATAGTAAATCTGGCCGCTGAAAGCGCCGCTGAGCGAGCCAGAGTTCGGCGTCACCACCGGATTCAGTTGCGTGATCGTAAGGGTGAACGTCGACCCGTTTACGAGCGCGCCGGACGTGCCATTCCCAGAAGACTTATCGAGAAATTCCATGATGTCGACATCTGCCGTCGCCGCATTCCCGACAAGGAGGTTCGTGTACGTGGATCCGATTGCCTGGTCGCTGGCCGTGTTGCCGTTGTTAGTGACTGTGATCTTGGAGTTATCGGGCGACGTGGTGCAACCGACCGCCGTGCCGCAGCTGAACGCGCCGCTGGTTGTGAAAGTGACGTTCTCCGCAAAGGCGGGCACTGCGCAGGTTGCGACCAAGGCGGCCAGCGCGATTTTAAATGCGTGGTTTTGACGGATCATCTATCCTCCTTTTATTGAGCCGTTAACCATTGGCCAAACAGCTTACATATCACACTACGGATTCGCCCTGTCGAAAGCAAGACATTAAAATATAAAGGCATCTTTT
>DASZLP010000300.1:0-14698 GCA_035552355.1 Bryobacteraceae bacterium
TTTTAGCCCCTTCCCAAACTATTCCCCCTACGTTCTGAATGACTTACGCATTGCCGAGTTGGTAGATGCCGGTTTCCGGACCAGGCATAGGGATCGAAGAGCGTCCGCGCGCAGAGGGCATTTCCAGACGAGGGAACGGCCGCTCATTGGATACGATACTCTTGGGGCGATCGTCGGTTGATCCTTTTCATCGTAAGGTTCGTCCTGAGCCAATCGACAACAAAAGGTCCCGCGCAAGCCTGTTTCGTCCTTGACAATCATGCCTGTTGCACGTCATTGGCGATGCGAAACGCCAGGACCGTCCGCTCTCTCTGTTCCATATGCAGCCGGAGGCCAAATCGATCCGCCAGCAGCGAACGGAGCCGTTCTCGGAGGCGCGCGACGCGGTGCTTACGCTGATTGGACGTCTCATCTTTTATCTCGGCTATTTCGGCAGCGATGCGCTCCTCCACGGACGTCTTCGCAACGATGTCGCAGCGTTCGTCGCCGATCCAGCCGGGGCCGCCCGCCAGTTGGAAACCGCCGAGGTCGTACGCATAGGGGATGATCCTCCGCAGCGGCACGTTGACGATTGTCAGGGATTCTCCCGCCCCGCGTGTCACGCTGGAGTTCCGGACGCCGAGATCGGCTGGCTTTACGCAACTTCGAATGCAAGCGGCTTTGTGGCCGGCCAGGCCAGGCCGCGCGAACCAACGAGAGCAATACAAACCCGCAAGACAAGCCGCACGTAAACTCGGCGCCATGTCCAAAGTGGGGGGCGGTTAGTAGCCAAACCCAGCCAGCCAGTCGATGGGTGCAATAGAATACGCTTCAGAATGAAATATCCAATCCTGCTCTCCACAGTTCTTGCCTGTTTCGCGGGCTCCGCCCGGGCGCAGGTTGCGCAGCCGCCGGCCGGAGTCATCGAAGGGCTCGTAAAAGAGCAGACGAACGCTTGTCCGACCAACGCGCGGCTTGCAAATCTGGACGCTGCGACCGCCTGGTCGGGTTGGGGTGGAGAGAACAACGCACGCTTTAAGACGAAGGCGGGCCTGACCGCGGCGGACGTCCCGAAGCTCAAGCTCAAGTGGAGTTTCGGGATTCCCGGGGCGATGAGCATGTATTCATCGCCCGCTGTGGCGTTCGGCCGGGTCTTCATCGGAGGCGATAACGGCGTCGTCTATTCGCTCGACGCGAAGTCCGGCTGCCTTTACTGGGCATATCAGGCCGACATGTTCGGACGGTTCGCTCCGATCGCCGCGCCGATCTCGGGCCATGCCGGAACGAAGTACGCGATCCTGTTCGTGACTCGCTCCACCACTGCATATGCTCTCGATGCACAGGACGGCAAGCTGCTCTGGAAGGCACAGATCCGCACCGGGTTGAACAACCTCAGCGCGACCGCGGCTTTTCGAGACGGGCGGCTTTACGTGCCGATGTCCGGCACCGAGACGCTGGTCGGGGCAGATGGCAACTACGAGTGCTGCAAATCGCGTGGGGCGGTGGCGGCGCTCGATGCGAATACAGGCAAGGTGCTGTGGGTGACGCAGAGCGTGGAGGAACCGCTGCGCGAGCTCGGCGAAAACGCGAAGGGCAAGCAACGATGGGGGCCTGCGGGCGCTTCCGTATGGAACACCCCCACCGTCGATGCCAAACGCGGACTCATCTACGCCGGCACGGGGAACAGCTTCGGGCGCATTGCGGCAGCCACCAGCGATTCGATCATTGCGCTTCGCATGACGGACGGCAAAATGATGTGGCATCACCAGGAGTTCCAGGGCGACGCGTTCATGGCACGCTGCCAGGCGGCCAACGCCGCCGACTCCAACTGTCCGGAGAAGCTGGGGCCCGATTACGACTTCGGCGGTTCGTCCGCAATTCTGCAAACTGTCGGCGGCAAGGACATCCTGCTGGCCGCGGGAAAGGGCGGCGTGGCGATTGCGCTTGATCCGGATAACGAAGGCAAGCTCCTGTGGCGGACGCAATTGTGGGAAAGCCAGGCGCCCTCGGCGTCGGGTCTGGTGGTCTGGGGCGGTGCGGCCGATGGGACGCGCGTGTACTATCCGCTGCAGCAGCCGGGCGGAGGATTGAAGGCGCTGGATATCAAAACGGGAAAGGTGGAATGGAATGCTGCGATCGAGGCTGACCGGCGGGGGCAGGCCGGTCCGGCGAGCGCGATCCCAGGGGTGGTGTTCACGGGCGGATGGGACGGAATTCTGCGGGCTGTCAGCGCCGATGGAAAGGTGATCTGGTCGTTCAATGCGGTGCGGGATTTTTCCACGGTGAACGGCGTGGCGGCGAAGGGCGGATCGTTCGGTTCCGCGGGTCCGGTCGTGGCCGGCGGTATGGTGTTCGCCGCGTCCGGATATCCGGGCACGCTGCGCGGCACGCCAGGCAATGTGCTGCTCTCCTTCGGGGTGGAATGACAGAACGGCTGTAAGCAACGGGGACTTCCAACCGCGTCCTCAGGACTAAAACTTCCGTTTGTGGGACAAGTCGAGACCGACTCTGGGGTCCGACGACGTTCCGGTGATCGCGAATGGGGCAACGGTCGTATTCCTTTTCTTCATAAACGGGGCCGCAACCTTGAGCATGAGCGCCTTGAAACCGGACGTTGTATGCGAGAGGGATCCAGTGGTGCGCAGGTCGCCGTGTATGTCGACCTGTTTCGAAATCAATTGAAAGGTCCCATCCATGTTCGCGATTGCACCGGGGAACTCGAATGAAATACCGGTGAGTTCCGCCATACCATTGCGCACGAGGACGTGGGCGCGCAGATTCGAGGCCGTGGCACCGGTGTCTTTTTCCTCTTTTTCCGCTTTGCCCTCCTTATCCGCATCCGCTTTGTCTTCTTTTTCCTCTTTCGCTCTTGCGCTCGCGGAAAGCGCACTTATCGGGGCCTGTGTGGAAGGACTCGTGAACTTGCCCGAGTCGACGCCAAAATCGCCGGTGAGGCGCAGTTTTCTGAGGAAATGCGGACCGGGCGGTACCTCAGCAAACGCATGCAGTGTGACGGCGCCTGTCATCGACGCTGTTTGTTCCTCTGAAAAGTAATTGAGCAGGTCTTCGACACGGCCTTTATGAACGGCCAGCTCGATATGAGCTGTTTTACCCTCCTGTCCTTTCTGCCCGTCGATTCGGCCGTTCGCAAGGATCGTGGTGTGAGCGACGTGGGCTTCCACGCGATCGAGCGCGACATCCGCGTTGCGCGCATTGACCGAAGCACGGTACGCGGCGGTAAGGGCGACCGCGTGGACGCTGCGGGCGACCCGGAAATCAGGCACGCTCAGTGTGCCGGAAACATTGACGTTGGTCAACGTGCCCTGGAAGTTCCCTCTCGCAGCCAGAATTCCGTGGAGGTTCGCAAAAGTGGCGAGGTCGGCATTCGCGTACTGGAAAATGCCTGCAATCGGAGTCTGGCCGCCGGTTCCGGATTTCCAGGGGCCGGCCTGGCCTTCGCCTTTCAACTCGCCGCGTGGTTTGTCAGTCACCAGCGAGGCCCGGAAACGGACGGTCCGATTGGGTCCGACATCCCGGAGAACAATCTGCTTTGCGTCAAAGCGCAGCTTGCCGGAAATCCATGCCGAGTCGTCGATCTCGAGCTCATCGATGTTTTTGCTGCTTGACTTCACGCCGGTGACAAAGAGCGCGTCCCAACCGCCGGCGGGCATGGCAAGACGGAGCCCGACAACTTTGGCTTTCAAAATCGTGTGTCTCAGCAGGCCGTAGTAGCTGCCGCGAACGACGAGGTCACGCGCGCTTATCAGCGCGTTGTCGTTGCCCTTATCGGGCAATACCTTCACATCAGCGGCAATATAGCCTGGAGGAAACCACGTCTCGTGGAACCGGCCGATCACGAGACGCCCCTTGACACGTCCCTGAAGATCCCGCGCGACGGTGTCGCGTGAAAACGGCCAATGCTTTGCGGTGACGGCGACGCCGCTGACTATCACCACCACGATTCCCGCGGCGGCCCGGATAGCCCAGATGCGCCACGTCCGTTTACGCGGCTTCGGTTCGGGCATACTGGACCCAGGCCTGAGCGTGAGCTAAACGGCCTTGCGTGCCAGAAGAAACACGATCAGCCAGATAGCCAGGAACACAAAGAAGAGAATCTTTGCAACGCCGATGGCTGCGCCGGCGATGCCGGTGAATCCGAGAATGCCGGCAATCAGGGCGATGACGAGGAATATAAGGGACCAGTGCAACATGCCAATGCCGATGCAATCAGCCGGCCAGAAGAGCCGACGCAGCCAGGTGTTGTGTCAAGCAGCGAGCATTGTTGAGCGTTATGGCCGATTGATGGCCGCGCGGATGAGCACGGATGTTTGGCGCGCCTGGCGGGAACAGTGTTGAGTTTCATCCCGCGGCGACTTCTCTCATGCTTCAATGAACGATATGAAGCCGTCAAGACGGCAGGCCTTCGGGACGATGGCAGGCCTTGTGTCCGGCGCGATATTGCCGGAAAGGGCGAAGGCAGGCGGCGCGCCGCTTCCGATCCGGCTGGTCGTACTCGACGTCGGCGGCACGATCGTGGAGGAGCGCGGCGACGTTCCCCAGGCGATCGAGAGCGCTTTTGGAAAGAGGGGCGTTGCGGTTTCGGCCGCCGAGATCAATCAGTGGCGCGGGGCTGCGAAGCGCGAGGTTGTGCGGCATTTTGTCACCGAACGCATGAAGCTTCCCAACGTCGAGCGGGACAAGCTGATTGATGCCATCTACGCCGATTTCAGCGCTCGCATTATCGACAGCTACAAGACGGTGAAAGGCATTCAAGGCGCTGAGGATGCGTTTCGCGCCATGCGGAAAATGGGTCTGACGCTCGCGACTTCAACCGGCTTTGACGCGCCGATCACCTCCGCCATCATGACGCGCCTTGGCTGGGAACACTATTTCGTTGCGCGAGTCACCAGCGACGATGTCGCGCAGGGCCGGCCTTCGCCCTACATGCTCTTCCACGCGATGGAAGCGGCGCGAGTGGACCGCGTCGCCCAAGTGGTCGCGGTGGGAGACACGCCACTCGACCTGCGGGCCGCGGCGAACGGCGGTATGCGCGGCGCCGTCGGCGTGCTTTCGGGCGTCGGAACACGGAAGACGATGGAGCCTGAGCTGCATACCGACCTCATCGACAGTGTGGCCGCGTTACCGGCGCTGCTGCGTTCAAAGTACGGAGTGAGTTAGTCAGCGGCCGGTGTCATCCTTTCCCTGGGCGCTCCGGGTAGAGATAAAATATCGCGTGCGGTCTGGCGCGCAACCAAACCCGACTAACAAGGAGCGAATATGTGTGATCAGGATCATTTTGAAAACGACCGCCTGGAGTACGAAGCTCGCGGTCTGGTGACACGGAAGCAATTCGGCATGACGCTGGCGGTGGGCGTGGCCATGCTGCTGCCGAAGGTTGCAAACGCGGCCGCCGTTACCGAAGGAGAAGTCACCGTAAAGACGCCGGATGGCACAGCGGACTGCTACTTCGTGCATCCCGCGAACGGGACCGCACCCGGCGTTCTCGTGTGGCCCGACATCTTCGGGCTGCGGCCGGCGTTCCGCCAGATGGGCAAACGGCTCGCCGAGTCGGGATATTCGGTGCTTGTCGTCAATCCTTTCTATCGGACGCAGAAAGCGCCCACGGCGGACAAGGGCGCGGCGACTCCGATCCAGCAAGTGATGCCGCTCGCGCAGAGCCTGAACGAAACAACTCACATGACGGACGCGAAAGCCTTCATCGGCTGGCTCGACCAGCAGTCTTCGGTATCGAAGAACCGGAAAATGGGGACGCAGGGCTACTGCATGGGCGGCCCGATGGCGTTTCGCACGGCGGCGGCGGTCCCCGATCGCATCGGGGCCGTCGGGTCGTTCCATGGCGGCGGACTTGTGACTAAGGCCGCGAACAGTCCGCACCTGCAGGCCGCGAAGTCGAAGGCGCAATTCCTCATCGCGATCGCGGAGAGCGACGATAAGACGTCGCCGAACGACAAGACGACGATGAAAGATAGCTTCGCGAATGCGGGCGTGCAGGCCGAGATCGAAGTGTATACGGGCTCGGCGCACGGCTGGTGCCCGCCGGATTCCGGCGTCTACAACGAAGCGCTGGCCGAGAAAGCATGGAGCCGGCTGCTGGCGCTATACGGCAAAGCTCTCGCCTGAAAGTGAAAAAGATCCGCTGCGCATGGGCGGGTGAAGACCCGCAAATGGTCGCTTATCACGACGACGAATGGGGCGTGCCCGAATATGACGGGCGCGCGCTCTGGGAAAAGTTGATGCTCGATGGCTTCCAGGCCGGGCTGTCATGGGCCATCATCCTGCGTAAGCGCGAGGCGCTGCGGAAGGCATTCCGGAATTTCGATCCGGCAAAGGTGGCGCGGTTTGGGGAGGCGGATGTCTCGCGCCTTCTTGGCGACGCAGGCATCATTCGGTCCCGCGCCAAGATCGCCGCGACGATCGGGGGCGCGCAGGCATATCTTCGAATGCAGGCCGCAGGGGAAGATTTCTCGAAGTTCGTGTGGTCGGTGGCGGGCGGCAAGCCGGTCATGAATGCGGGGCCGGTGCCGACCCAAAGCGCGCTTTCGGAAGAGATGTCGAAGACGTTGAAGAAGCGTGGATTTAAGTTTGTGGGTCCAGTAATCGTTTATGCATGGATGCAGGCTGTCGGGATGGTGGATGACCACAGTCCGGATTGCTTCAGAAGGAAGAAGGCTGGTGTTTGAACCGCGACCTTCATGGTCGGTTCAAAGGCGTGGACCAAATTGCGCGTTGCGGTTGTTTCGGATGTGCACGGCAACCTTACTGCGCTTGAAGCGGTAATCGCTGACTTGCGGTCGATGTCGCCCGATCTTGTCTTTCACGGCGGAGACCTGGCGAATGGCGGATCGCAGCCTGCCGAAGCGGCCGACCGCATCCGCGATCTCGGCTGGCCGGGCGTGGTGGGGAACGGGGACGAGCTGATGTTCCGTCCGGAGTCGCTCGACGAGTTCGCGGCGCGGCTCTCCCACCTGCCCCAACTCGCAACCATGTGGGACGCGATTCGCGAGATGGCCGCGCGCGATCGGGAATTACTGGGCGAGGAACGGCTGCGCTGGTTGTCGGAGCTCCCGATCTCGATCACCGAAGAGTCGTTTGCGTTGGTGCACGCGAGTCCCGTGAGTTGCTGGCGCTCGCCGGGGGCGGAGGCGGAAGACCGGGCGTTACTCGATACTTACGGCGCGATGGGGCGGCCCGTCGTTGTGTTCGGGCACATACACGTTCCTTTTGTGCGCCGGATGGACGGGCTCTCCGTGATCAACGCGGGCAGCGTGAGTCTTTCGTACGACGGCGATCCGCGCGCGTCTTACCTGCTATTCGACGACGGCACACCCCAAATTCGACGGGTCGAATACGACGTGGAGCGGGAGATTCGGGGGCTCGAAGGAAGTCCGCACGCCGAGTGGACGATCCGGATGCTGCGGTCCGCGCGGCCGGTGGCGCTGTAAGCCGGGTGTTACGGGCGAGCCGGTCTCGGAAGAAATACTTACGGTTTTCCGTCACAAGAGCGGGTTCTCAGGTGTTCTGGTAATAACTAACGTGGACGCGGTAAACGAAAGCGTCGCCGGGATGAGTCTCGGCGAAGAACGGGTCGATCTGGAGACGGTGTTCCGCGCGCAATACGAGCGCATCGCGCGGGTGATAGCCGGCGTGACCAGAAATCCGGCGCGTGCCGAGGAACTCGCGGTCGATGTGTTCCTGAAATGGGAACGGACGCCGCAGGCACACGGCGAAAACGCGGAAGGCTGGCTCTACCGCACGGCGGTGCGCGTCGCTTTGAATGAACTGCGCCGCAGATCGCTGCGCAGCCGCTACGCGCGGGTGCTCGGATTTCTGATGTACGGCAAGCGCGGGCCGGCTCCGGACGAGATTTATTCGGCACGGCAAGATGTCGACCGAGTTCGCAGGGTGCTGAGCGCGCTCGAACCGCGCGAGGCGGAATTGCTCCTGCTGCGCGGCAACGATTTCAGTTATCAGGAAATGGCCGCGGCGCTGAACCTGAATCCGGCGTCTGTCGGGACGCTGCTCAGCCGCGCGTTGCAGGCCTTCCGAAAGGAGTTCATTCGGCGCTATGGACATGAGTGATACCGATCGGATGATTGCAGAGCGGCTTTCGAGCTGCCGTCCGGAGGCAGACTGGAATCCGGATGTGCAGCGCGGCCTCGTTCTCTTGCGGGAGCGGCGCGTGGCAGTAAGGAGCCGCCGGCGGCCGTGGTTTGTCGCAGCCGGAGCAATGGCGGTGTGCCTCCCGATCATGGCCCTCCCGATGACGCAGGCATTCGCGAAACGCTGCGTTTCGGCGTGTGTGGAGGAGACAGCGTCGGTCCGCGCGCTCCTGCTGGGGACTGCGCCGAGCAGCACTTATATAAACGCGGCCGAGCGAAAGACGGCGCCGGATTTTACATTGAGCGACGCGAGTGGGGCCAGCCTGAAGTTGTCCGGATTCCGGGGCAAGGTGGTGCTTTTGAATTTCTGGGCGACCTGGTGCTCGCCGTGCGAAAGAGAGATCCCGTGGTTCGTTCAATTGCAGCAGAGATACGAGGGGCGCGGTTTTTCAGTGCTCGGGGTTTCGATGGATCAGGGCGGATGGAACGCGGTGAAGCCTTATGTCGCGAAAAAGCTGGTCAATTATCCGGTAGTCATGGGCAACGAGCAAACCGCGGCACTCTTTGGGGGGCTGGAGTCGATACCGCTCACGCTGGTGATCGACCGCTCCGGCCGGATCGCGGCTATTCACCTGGGGTTGTGCACCAGGGCTGAGTATGAGAACGACATTGCGGCAGTACTGAACGAATAGCAGTACTGACGAATAAAGGAGTGCTGATGAACAAGTCGTCTTTCTGGATCGTCTTCGCGGCGCTGCTGTCTTCGAGCGCGTTGCCGGCGTCGAGGGAAATTACGGGTATCGGTCACGGGCATTCGACCGGCCTGAGCGCAGGAATTACCGAACGAGACGGAAGCAAACGAACGGTGCAGCTCGAAGGCGTCGGATGCACCGCGAGCCTGTGTTCGCGCACCGCGATCAGAGGCAGGGATCAAAGCGGCGCGCTGATCGACGTGCGGCTGGATTCGATTCGAACTATCGCAACCGCGACGCCGCTCGAAGCGGAGTTTACGTTGAAGGATGGAACGCAGGAACGAATCACGCTCCTCAACGGCTTCCGCGTACTCTATCTCGAACGGCGCCTCGGCGGCCCGGAAAAAATCGATTTGGGAACGGTGAAGTCAGTTGAGTTCCCGGCCGTGAAGTGAGGGCGTTCAATCAGGAAGCCGCGCCGATGGGCCAGAACACTTCGGTCTTCCATTCGGATGGGTCGGCATGCTCTGACGGATCGTTGACGTAGGACTCCCACGGCGCCCCGGCGGCGGTCAGGCCCTCGGTTTCGATCCATTGCTGGATGGCCGCATAGGCATCGGGGAGTCCGTCGTATGGGCCGATGTGCAGGGTGGTTGCGGCGGGTCCGCCGGGCAGAGTATCAGCCGAGATATCCGCTTCGTCTGACGCTGGGGCGGCGCCGCCTGACGCGATGCGCATGCCCGGCTCCATGGTGATGAGGCCCGGGCCCATATCCGGATAGCGGGTGAACGGCAGGCCGGTGAGCGCGATTCCGTGCTGTTGCGCGAAAGCGAAAATCTGCCCGAGCGATTCCGCGATCGTGGCGGGGATTTCCGAGCGCTTCACGCGGCGTCGCAGAACGAGCACGGGTTGCGGCGCGATTTCTTTTTTTGTGACGGTGTATGGCACGGCATTGTCCTTTGGTTCAGATTTGAGACTCATTCCGTAGAAGCCGAGACAGGGCGCAACTTCGTTTACCAGTTTGGCGTGGCGAGTGGCCTGCACCGGATCGATCGATTGCGCGTCGATCGACTGCGCGAAGCCACGCTTCCGGTAGCTGCGCGGCGTCATTTTGAAGCGGCGCCGGAAGGCGCGCGCGAACGTCTCGTGACTTTGAAAGCCGCAGGCGAGGGCGATGTCAAGAATCGAGTTCCGCGTCGTAAGGAGGAGGACGGCGGCGCGTCCCAGGCGAAGACGGGTCGCGAGGTTCGCGGGTGTTTCTCCGGTGGCGGCGGAGAAGACGCGGTGAAGGTGGAAGCGCGACAGTCCCGCGCGGCTGGCGAGAGCGCCGAGGGATACGTCGCTCGCGAGATTCTTTGAGACCCACGCGACAATGTTGCGTATTTCGGCCGACGGAGCGAGCACCGAGCTTGAGTTTAGCTCGCGGGCCGGGCGAATTCCTGACGTTTATTGCTGCTGATATGTCGTGATACGTAACAAGCGCCGGCATGACTGCCGAGCCGGCATCCCTGAAGGGGATGAACGGGCGGGGCGGGCGGGCGCGCCTGGCGGGAGCGCCCGCGCCACCGCGGCTAACGGACCTGCGGCCTGTGCGCTTTTGTCTGAATCGCGCACAACGGACCTGCGGCCTGTGCGCTTTTGTTTGAATCGCGCACAACGGACCTGCGGCCTGTGCGCTTTTATCATCCTGGAGGCGGGGGGCGATTGTAGCGAATCAGCAGCGCTTCGTTTCCCTTCTCGTTGTAGATCAGCTCATCGACGAGCGACCGGGTCAGGAGAATGCCGAAGCCGCCCGGGCGCATCCCGAGCGTCGCCCGTGTGAGCACGTGTTCGACGGGTGAATCCGGCGGATTCGAGATTGCGGCGTGACGCAGGCGGTCGAATGAAAATCCGGGCCCGGGGTCGCGCACGCGGAAGAGGAGTGCGCCGTCGGCTTTCGTGTAGGTCACGGTCACGTATACGTTCGGATCACTGCCGCCGCCGTGTTCGATGGCATTGAAGAGAAGCTCGCGGAATGCAAGCGCCACGTTTTCACGCTCTCCCGGCGATAGCCCGTATTCCATCTCGCGCAGGAAATGCAGCGCGCGCCAGGCAACCTTCATGTCGCAGCGCAGGCGGAGCTCGAGCCAGCGCGGGCTGGCGGAGATGATCTCGATGTCATTATCCAGCCGGCCATCGTAAAGTGCGGTGTCCACCAGATCGCGAATCGCCTGCAGCGAGAAAGGCTTCTGAAGCCAGGCGTACGCGTGTTCGCGGATGGCGGTTACAATCCTCTCGGCCGAGCTGTCGACGGTCATCACGACAACGGGCAGCGCGGGCCGCACGCGATGGGTGCGTTCGAGCAGCTCGATGCCGTTCATCTCAGGCATGATGACGTCGGTGATGACGAGATCCCAGGGAGAGGATTCGATCCTGCGAAGACCTTCGAGTCCGTCGGACGCGGTTTCCACGTGACAACCGGTGGGCTGGAGGGCGACGGTAAGGAACTGATGGATGTCGGGGTCGTCGTCGACGATTAGAATTCGTTTGGTGTCCTGAGTTTGCTGCGGGGTCGCGGCGTCCATTAGATACAGGGTAGAGTACGGAAGGCGGGCTGCCGTTAATTATCGGTGGGCGTCTTTTGCGCTTCGTCGATGACCAGCGTTTCTACCGGGGCTTTGGTGGATTCCAGTTTGAGTCCCAATTTTTCGACGGCATTGAAAAGGCTGTCGCCGGACGAAGCGTCAACGAGCTTGAGAACCTCGGGCGGCATTTCAGCGCCCGAAGCGATGGCGGCGCGAATCATCATGGCGCGGAAATCCTCGGGTGAAAACTCCATGCTGAAATCGTACTTTCCCGCGAGACCGGTCTTGTCTGTCACGGGCCGGTCTGCAAACCGGGACAGCGCGTCCGCGATGAGACTGATGGGGAGTTTCCTGCCCTCGAATCGATTGTTGCCGACCGTGAACCAGGCTCCGTCGCCATATGAAACAGTCGTACCGCCGTTGCCCATCGACGCGCTGAGGCTCTGCGCCGGTTGCGCGGCGCCGTCGCCGGCGGATTCGGAAGCGGACTCCTTCAGCTTTATGCCGCCCTTTCCGACGACCAGTCCGTACACCGGAAGGTCGCGCGTTTCGCGATGCATTTTCATTTGAAAACGGTCCCGCAGCAGCGTCTGCATCATCTCTGGAATCTTCGCGGGGTTCGAGCCTTCGGGCAACCTGGCGGTGATGTCCCAGCGGATGGATTTCATCCAGTCAGGAGCGGCGATTTGGTAGTTCTTAAGGCGGAAGGCCATCCCGAGGTACAGCTTCAGGTCGAGCGCGGTGTATCTGACCATGGAGCCATCGACTGTTAAGCCGGCGCTGGTTTGAGTCTGGACGCTCTGCGCCGATTGCCTGATGGAAGCGACTTCAAATTCCTGGGCGAAGACCGAGAGCGGCAGCAAAAACAAAAGTGCCGACCTGAAGAGCCCGTGCCGGTTGCGCACCTTAACTCAAGAATAACGCGGAGCCCGGGCGTCACGCGTCTTAGCCGGGAATCGCCGGCACCGGAATCCTGAGGTCGGGGTCACCGTGAATAAAAGTGACGAATAAGTGAATCGGGCGGACATCCTGCATCTCTTGCGAACAACTGGCGGAGAGCTCGCGCAGTTTTGCGATACTTCTCGAATCGAGTTTCAATTCAGTCGCGGCAAGCGCGGTGAGCAAAGCATGGAGCCTCGCGGTCGCAGCTTCAGCTTCGATAAAGAGAGCCAGATTGGAGAAGAACCGAAAGTCGAGAACGCAGCCACCGGCGCACCTGATTGCGTCTGAGATCCGGGCGATCATCTCGTTCCGCTGTATTGTTGTCACGGCTTCGATTCGAACTACCGATGGCCGCTTCGTAAGTCACATCTTATCCTCCGTGGTCAAAGTCGATATAATCGCGTGGTGCTTTTTCAGGAGGGAATCGCGATGGGCCGGTCCGTTCTTACCGCTTCAGCGCTGCTCGTTGCTGTCTTCACTGCCGCGGCTCAGACGCCCGGCGCGTGCGATCAACTGACGAAGTTCAAAATCGAAGGCACGAACCTCGCGATGGCGAAAACGGACTCGGTCGCGGCGGCCGCGGCGGGGACGGTGCGGCCGGGGCGCGGCCCTGAAACGATTCCGGTTGCCGTGCCAGCGTATTGCCGCGTCGAGGGGACGATCAATCCGCGCGCCGGCGTTGACGGCAAGCGCTACGGCATCGGCTTCGCGCTCGCGCTGCCGGCCGGATGGAACGGCGGATTCCTGTTTCAGGGCGGCGGCGGATTGAATGGGTCCGTTGCGGCGCCGCTGGGTGGTCAGGCGGCGGGCGATATTCCCGCGCTGGCTCGTGGATTCGCAGTCGTCACGACAGACACCGGGCACAAAGGCGCGGTCTTCGACGGCAGCTTCATGCAAGACCAGCAGGCGGCCCTCGATTTCGCTTACGCCGGTGTCGGCAAAGTTACGGAAGTCGCGAAGCTGATGGTGGCGCAATATTACGGGTCCGCCGCGAAGCATTCCTACTTCGACGGATGCTCGACTGGCGGACGCGAGGCGATGCTGGTGACGCAGCGTTATCCGCTTTACTTCGACGGCGTGATTTCGGGCGACCCGGCCATGCGGACCGGCTACTCGAATCTCGCCGACGCATGGGTAACCGTCCTGCTGAATCAAGTGGCGCCGAAAGACGACTCGGGAAAGCCGGTCAGTGCGAAGGCGCTGTCGGATGCAGACAAGAAGCTGGTCGTCAATTCGATCCTCCAGCAGTGCGATGCGGCGGATGGCGTGAAAGACGGCTTGATCTTCAGTAAGCAGGGATGCCGCTTCGAGCCGGCGGCCCTCGCGTGCAAGGGCGCGAAGACGGACGCGTGCCTTTCAGCCGCGCAGGTGCAGGCGATTCAGAAAGGTTTTGCGGGTCCGAAGAACGCACGCGGCGTGAACGTCTACGCGGGCTTCCCGTTCGACACCGGCATTGCGGCGAACGGGCAGGGCGGAATTCCGGGGCTGCTGAATCCGGGGCCAAGTCCGGTGGGTCAGCCGAATTTTGCGACGAGCATGGATGTGGATGAAGCCGCCGCGGCGATTGCGGCGAATCCGCGCACGGCGCTGACGGATACGACTTCGACCGACCTCAGCTCGTTCTTCGGACATGGCGGGAAGCTGATCTTTTATCACGGGATGAGCGATCCGTGGTTCTCGCCGCTCGACACGCTCGACTATTACGAGCGCATGGCGAAAGAGAACGGCGGTCTCGATCAGATCGCGGCGAAGAGCCGGATCTATCTGGTGCCGGGGATGGGCCATTGCCAGGGCGGCGCGGCAACGCTGGACAAGTTCGACGCGCTCACCGCGATGGTGAACTGGGTCGAGAAAGGCACGGCGCCGGATGCAATCGTGGCGACAGGGAAGGCGTATCCGGGCCGCAGCCGTCCGTTGTGCGCGTGGCCGAAGTTCGCGCATTACAAAGGAAGCGGCGGCTCGGCTGCCGTGCAAGGTCAGGAAGATGCGCGGAATTTCGAGTGCCGGGAGTAGAGGCGATGAAGACGTGGTCGAGTGTTGCGATTTTGCTGGCGGCGCCATTCCTGCTGGCCGGTGCTGAAGATCCCTTCGCGCGGCAGCTCTTCCAGAAGCATTGCGCGTCGTGCCATGATTCGGCAACGGGAGCGTCGGGGCGTGTTCCACAGGTATCGGTCCTGAGGACGATGACACCCGCCGCAATCCAGCGAACGCTCGACGGGGGCATTATGAAAGCGCAGGCATCCCTGCTCTCCCCGGATGAGCGTTTGAAGATCGCGAGCCTGATCGGCACGGCGAGCACGGCCGCGCAGCGGCCTGGGGATCTGGCGAACAAGTGTTCATCGGGCACCCCGCCGAAACAGAGCACAGCGTGGGCGAGTTGGGGCGGAGGGCTGGCCAACAC
>DASZLP010000301.1:0-4770 GCA_035552355.1 Bryobacteraceae bacterium
GCCAGGAAGGCGATGTGGCGCCCATCGGGGCTGAGCGTGGCGGCCGAGCGGCTGGGATTGCCGAAGAAGGCCCGGCGCGGGATCTGGACGCGCGCCGGCCGGGCGATGGCGGAGGGGGTTTGGGCGGAGGCGGGGGAGGCGATGTTCATGCGCTCACCCTCGCATGGCCGCCCGGGCGGACGAAAGGCGGGCGCCTTCGCCTCGGGTAAGTGAAACACCACGCGGGCGCGGCTGAGCGTCCGCGGCCGGAAACCCGGGTATCGCCGATAGCAAGCGTTGGGTGCGGGCCGGAGAGTAGACATCCGCGACTTAGGCCAACATCTGACTTGGGCAGTGGCCACCCCCACCAATTCGGCCGTGATATGCTCGTGGCCGAAACGCGAGTCTTTGGCCATGATCGACCAAGAGGAAATCGAAGCGCAGGCGGAGCGGCTGGACGTCCACGTGGCCAATGTGGAACGCGATTACGTATTCGGATGGCTTCTGAAGGCGTTCTACGAGAACGATTACCTGGCGCGGTTGCTCGTCTTCAAGGGCGGCAACTGCATGCGCAAAGCATTCTATCCCAACACCCGCTTCTCAAGCGATCTGGACTTCTCGGTCAGCACAGGAATCGATCCCGAGCGGTTCCAGGCTGAGATCAACCGGGCCTGCCTAACAGCACAGGCCGCCTGTGGCGTCAAATTCGCGACTGATCGCAACACGTTCATCGCGGCGACAGCGTTGGATCGGCTGCGGCAGTCGTACAAGGGAAAAGTCTATTTCTGGGACTTCCACGACCAGCCAGACGAGATCCTCATAAGTGTGCGCCTGGATATGACAGACTTCGATCGGCTATTCCTTGCCGTCGCGCCGCGCCCGCTGATCCACTCCTATTCGGACGCTGACCTCTGCCGCGCCGAGCTGCAATGCATGGCCCTGGAGGAGCTTCTGGCAAACAAGCTGAAGTGTCTGATCCAGCGGCGGCACTCGTACGACCTTTTCGACTTGGTCTACGCCGCATTCTTCGAGCGCTCGATCACAGTGGACCGCGGTCTCGTGCTGAGGACGTTTCTGCAGAAGACCATTTTCGAGCGAAGTCCGGGCGCGGCAAAGGAGATCCTACTCGGCCTTCCGACCGCGTTCTTTCGCGCCGCATGGGCGAAATACGTCGCGCCGAAGATCAGCCGCATCGACTTCGAACATGCGATGGAGGCCTTCAACGCGACGATCGAAGGCATCTTTGGCGACGTCGTATCCGGTGGGCGGGGCGTCCAGCCGTTTTATCCGGCGAACTATCGCAACCTCATTCTCGAAGCAGGCAGCGGTCGCAAGCTCATGCGGATCGGCTACCACGGGCAAACGCGGGAGATCGAACCCTACTCCCTCGCATACAAGCGGCGGCAGGACGGGCACGCCGCTGAGTACTTCTACGCGTGGGACCGCACGGGCGGAAACTCCAAAGTCGGGATTAAGACCTTCCTGCACCAGGACATCCAAGGCCTTGATTTGATCGAAGAGACGTTTGATCCCCGTTTCGAGATCGAGCTGTCCAAGGCAGGCGAGGCGCACGTCCGGGGCTATTTCGGCAAGCCATTCTCCCGGCGTGGAGTTATCAGCTCTGCCAGGCAGCGACGGTCGGCTGGACGGGGTTCAGGCGTGGTCTATGTCGTCGAGTGCCCATATTGCCAAAAGCGGTTCCGGCGGTCGCGACCGATAGTCGCCCTGAAGCCGCACCACGATTCCAACGGCTACGCCTGTGCGGGTCGCGCGGGGTATCTCCTCTAGGCATCGGCCTTGTCTGTGAAGACCGATACGGAATCGAATGTCGCAGGCCAATTTCCAAGATACGCCAGAAGCCGACATTGTCTGTGCGGACTCGGCGGCAAGAAGGTAACCCGGCGGGGGTCGTGGCCAACGGCTGACCTATGAGAGAAAATCGGATCGTCGCTCGCGAATGTGATTGTAGTTCTCTGCATTGAGGCCGCTCGTGATTGCGGCTAAGTAGAGCGGCAAGTCATCCGTCAGCAAAAACGCCCCTGACTCTGATAAGGTAAGCAGCACCGAGTCCGTCACGCCCAATCTCAAATAATCTTTGTGATTACACGCAATCCTGCTCGTAATAAATGTCTCATCTACGCGAGATACGATGGTTCTTAGTATTAAAGATATTTCAGACGAAAGAGGCTCTGGCGCATACCTGGCCAAATTTGACGTCTCACTTACAATATTTGGGCAAAAAAGTAATCCCGATGAGGCGATAATTAGTTGGCAGACAATTAGGTAGTCTTTCTCATCGAAAGATTGTAACCGCTTGTGTTTGCGAATATACTGTTTGTCCGTCTCTCCTACCGCGAATAAAAGCAACAAATTGGTATCTAGCAGGAGGCGAGCGGCCATCAGTCTTCAGTCCCGGTACGCCGTTTCATCGAGACAACCTGACCGTCGTCCGTCACAAGAAAGACGCGGTAAGCCCGTCTTGGGGCCGCTTCCCCAGTGAGAGCCGTCAGCGTGTTCCGAACTGAATTCCAGGGCCGAGAAAAGCCCAGCGTCACCCGCCAGACCTCTGCGGTCTCATCGCGCTCAACCTCTTCCAGCCCAAGATTCGTAATCCCCTCGCCCCCGAGGATGTCCGTTGCGAATGCCTTTGCATGTTGTATCGCCTCCTTCACTTCCATGATTCACCTGCTCATAAGACGCTTCATGTCGAGGCTGGACCACATTGATGATATACCAAATTGAGCAACGTTAGGCCCGTTTTCCACCCGTGCCGACGTTCGGCCGGCCCGAAACCAAATGCTCACACGATGTCGTCATTAACGATCGGGTTGGGCTCAGCCCCGATCCATTTTAAAAACTCTTCGACCGTAATGCTGTCGATGTCAGAACCCAAGCCGTGGTCGGCTATCTGTCTGTTCCATCATCATATTTAGAGCTGCCTCAAACTTCTCGCTTGGCGAGGCCTGACACGGCCAGACTTCTCCCTTACCGCCGCAACCTGCTTCCGGCCACCATCGTGCGGCAACCACGCCGTGGCAACGGCCGAAAGTGGACTCTTTGAACGTCCGGCAGTGTCAAGCCCGGTTAGCTCTGGGGTTCTGCTTACTACCGCGAAGCGAACCTTTCCATTTTCGGTTTAGAGTCAAAGCCGGCCTCGTCATGACCTGTCCGGAGCGAAACCCAGCCCCTCGCCCCTTCCTCCGCCCGGTGCTAGCTAGCGCCCCGGAATTTCCGCGAGGCCGCATGGCCCGCGCCAAGGCCGCATGAAGTCCGTCGCCGGCGCCGAATTACTACGCGCCACCGCCCTACTTGCGGGTCCCGACGGGAAATCTACGAGGTCTTCTACCCCGCAGCTTTACCTTATGGAGCACCTGTAAGCTGAGCCGTCAGCAAACCTGCGAGATAGGCCTCCAGCTCCAAGACGTCCAAATTACCCTCATTCCACGCTTCATCAGCCCGTTGGAGGGCGGCGTAGTACGGCGCGCGGTTCTCTCGGATTCTCTCAGGGACAATCTTATCTCCGGGCAGCAGAAAACCGGATCGGGCGCACAATAGATAATAACAGGTGGCCCGTGCCGTGCGTCCATTCCCCTCGACGAACGGATGGATCCAAAGCAGTCGCCACAAACCATAGGCTGCGAGGTAAGTGGGCGTCCACTCGAACCAATTCTCATGGATCGTCGAAATGAAGCGATCCATAAGATCAGGGACGGTCTTGAAATGCGGCGGCACGTGGTTGCCGACATAAACCGGCTCCTCTCTGAACCGGCCGCCCAATTGGCATATGTTCGCAACTGCTACATGATTCAGCGACCAGAGCACATACCGGTCGAAGGATGTATGACCCTTCAACAGTCCGATCTCGATGCAGTTTGTTAGCAGGTCATATTGTCTGAGCAAGTTTTGCTCTTGAACCGACGCATAGAGTTCCGGTTCCTGACTCTCGATGACGATCATCGAGTCCTACGCTAGCTAGGCAGCGGAGATCAGTCTATTGCGTGTCGACGCCGCCCGCACCGCATCTTTGGTCACCTTCTCGTCACTGAGAGGGGCATTGCCATAAGCAAAGCTTACACGTTGATCTTGGAGTTGTTGGTCCGAAACTCCGATGGCGCGGGCCGTCGCCAGAAGCTGGTCAAGCTCGGGGCGCTTTGGCGGTGGGCTTAGGATAACTTTGCGCGCGGCCATGGTGATTCTCCCTTTTCCCACCCGTTACGATACTTGTTCAATCATATCCCATATGTGGTGTTTTGTCGCACCAGTTGCACACACAACTGCCGCGACGGCCACGAACGTGGGCGGCCACCATCAGCCTCCGTCGCCACCCGTCGCTCTATGTCTCCGTGCTGCGCCCGGAAGACCGCGTGGCCGTCAAGCCGCACGCTAGCCCGGTGTTCCACGCATCTTGGTATCTCTTCGAGCGCCAGAGCCTGGACCCGCTGCAGCGCGACTTTCGGCGGGGCGCCGGTCTGAGACCAGGGCGCCCCACCGCGCCCCGCTCGGCCGCGCTACTGCGGATACTGCGGGATCACCTTGGTCGTCGTGGTGACGTCAGACGACGACGACGGGTTCACCCGGCTCGTGACGTGACGCCGCACCCGCGTGGAGTGATGACCGGTGGCCGAGTGGTGGGTTGTGACCGACGTCTCGACCTCCGGCGCCGGGGGCGTCTGCGCGGCTGCTATGGCCGCGGCGTCGCGGGCGGCCGCCGCGTCCGCCGCCGAGGCGGCGGCCGATTGCTGAGCGGCGGCGGCGCGGGCGTTGGCGTCCTCAGCCTGCTGCTGGTTGGCG
>DASZLP010000302.1:0-1866 GCA_035552355.1 Bryobacteraceae bacterium
GAGTTGCATCTCATCAACAAAGTCGAACCGGAGAATTTCGATCGCATCGCCAAAGAACAGCCGGCCGCCGCGCGGAACCTCGGCGCCTCTCTGGACTCCGAATACATATTCTTCAACCAGGCGCCGTCGCCCGCCGTGCCCGAATGGAAGCGGAAGTGGTTCATGTCCGCCGCGTTTCGCCGCGCTGTCAGTGAATCGATCCATCGGGACGACATCGCGCGCGTCGTCTTCCGCGGCCACGCTCATCCAGCCGCCGGACCCGTGTCCCCCTCCAACCATTTCTGGTTCAACGCCGCGCTCAAGCCGCTCGCATTCGACTCGCAGGCAGCGCTGCGCGATTTCGCGAAAGAAGGCTTCGCGCTGCGCGATGGCGTGCTGCGCGATCGCGAGGGACACGCCGTCGAATTTTCCCTCGTCACCAATTCCGGCAGCCGTCCGCGCGAGGCCATGGCCGCGATCCTGCAGGACGATCTTCGCCACATCGGAATCCAGGTCAACATCGTCACCCTCGACTTCGGCTCTCTGGTCGAGCGCATCTCGAAAACCCTGCAGTTCGAAGCCTGCCTGATCGGCTTCGCGAATGTCGAGGTCGATCCGGTGGAGGAGATGAACATCTGGCTGAGCTCGCGTCCCCAGCATCCCTGGTGGCCCTCGGAAAAAACGCCCGCCACTCCCTGGGAAGCGCGCATCGATCAGCTTGAGCTGCTGCAGGCGTCCGAGCCGTCGCGCCTGCTCCGCAAGAAAGCCTTCGACGAATTTCAGCGCATCGTGGTCGAGCAATCGCCGATGATCTACCTCGTGAACGCCGACTATCTCGCGGCGGTCTCGCCTTCGCTGAAGGGCATCCAGGCGACGGCATCACCGCCGCAAATCCTCTGGAACATCGAGTCGCTGCGGATTGAATGACCTCCCCGGCGCTCTCGTTCCGCCTCTCGGCTCGTTACGGAAAAACCGCCGTCCTCGAGGATGTCGCCTCCACGATCGCGCCCGGCGAGATCGTGGCGCTCGTCGGACTCAGCGGCTCCGGCAAGAGCACGCTCGCGCTCGCCCTGCTGCGGCTGCTTCACTATCGCGGCGGAGAGGCTTCGGGCAGCATCCTTCTCGCCGGCAGGGAGCTCACGGCGCTCTCACAGCGCGAAATGCGCGCGGTGCGCGGGAAGCTGATCGGATATGTGCCGCAGAGTCCGGCGGCGGCTCTCAATGAGCGGCTGAAAGTGCGGACGCTGCTCGACGAAACATGGCGCGCGCATGCGAGCGAGCGCCCTGCAGAGAATTTCTTCGAACAACTTCTTGAAAGCGTGCAGCTGCCCTCCACGCGCGATTTCCGTGAGAAGCGCGCCGGAGAGCTTTCCACGGGTCAGGGCCAGCGTCTGCTCATCGGGCTCGCGATTATGCATCGTCCCCCGGTGCTGCTGGCGGATGAACCCATCAGCGCCCTCGACGCCATCACGCAGGCGGCCGTCTTACGCTTGTTCGAAGATCTGAACCGCCGCCACGGAACGGCGCTTCTGTTCATTTCTCACGATTTGCTCTCGGTCGCCTCGATCGGGCACCGCGTGGAGATTCTGCACAAGAGGCAGATTGTGGAATCCGGACCGCCGGCCTCGATTTTCACGAGCCCGCAACACCCGTTCACACAGGAACTGGTGAAGGCAATGCCGCGCGGTGACTGGTAAAAGCCCTCGGTAAACGAAACAAGCCGGAACTTTCGGCATTCCGCGGCGTATTGGACGGAAGCGAAATATGAAGGCAGCCATCTACATTCGATCAGATCGCCGAAACGCACCGCTACGCCGAAGCCGGGCATAAGAAGGGGAACGTAATCGTCGTCATCAAACCGTCAGTTCATGTCGACGCGGAATAAGC
>DASZLP010000303.1:0-13584 GCA_035552355.1 Bryobacteraceae bacterium
GGCAGGAGTGCCCGCGCCACGAGCGGGGGCGTTATTTCGCGATGCTGGGGATGCCCTGCATCTCCGACTGCGGCGCGATGAACCGCTTGTAGAGATACTCGAGGACATAGCACGCGCAACCGGCCAGCACGGCCGCGACGGCGTTCACGATCAAGACTCCGATTGCGGTCGCGAGGAAAGCCAGCGCGTCCACCGGACGCATCTTGTGCAGCCGCCGCCAGGTGCTTACGTCCAGAAGATAGAGGCCCATCCAGGCGGTCACGCCGGCGAGGGCCGCCATCGGGATGTGCGCCATCATGCCCGAGCCGAGTTCCACGAGGCCGAACAAAAACACCGCGTGCAGCAGGTTGGATACCTTCGTCGTTCCGCCGCAGCGCACGTTGGCCACGCTTCGGGCCGGGATACCGACGCTCATCGGAGCGCCGAAGATTCCAGCCGCCAGATTCGCGATTCCATAAGCCCCCAGCTCGGCATCCGCATCGGCTGCTTTCAGATGTTTGTGGCGGCCGCGGAAGTGTTCGACCGCGCGCGATGTCAGCAGCAGATTGATCGACGAGACGAACGCCAGCGTCAATCCCGTGGGAAGGACTTTGAGGACATCTTGGGGAGTCCAGGAGAAGCCCGCGAAGGGCGGCAGACTCAGGTGCAGGGTACCGACTTCAGGTTCATGGATACGAAAGAACGAAGCGATAAGGCCAGACAAGACCACGCCGATCAAGGGAGCGGGCAATCGGGGAGACCACCGCATCACCGCGCCCGCCACGAGCATGACGGTACCGCCGAGGATTACAGGCCCCCAACGTCCGGTAGTAAGTTCCCCGAGGACAGTTATTAACTGCATCAGCGAATTCTCGCTGTGTGGCGCCGCAACTCCGAAAAGGACGTTGAGCTGCGAGATCACCATGATCCCGCCGATGCCGGCGGAGAAACCGGCGACCACCGTGGCGGGAACTTTGGATGCGTAACGCCCCAGCCGCATTACGCAGAAGGCCATCATCAGCACGGATGCGACGATCGAAACCTTGGCCGCGCCGCCGATGCCCTCCGAGCGCACGGCGGCCGCGATGAATGGAACGGTCGCGCTGGCGGTTCCTCCGATGAGAACGGGATTTCTTCCGAGCAGCGCGGTAATCGGCGCGGTGATGATGGAAGTCACCACGCCGAGGATTGGAGGCAGGCCCATCAGCGCTGCCATGGAAAGTCCATATGGCAGCGCGATGAGCGCGGCGATCAGGCCGCCCGCGCAATCACCCAAAAACCGTTCCCAGTTATATTTCCCCGTGGCGCGGAGCATCACCTGTTCTCCGTGTTGGTTGCGGCGTCAGGCCATTACTTTGACGAACGCGGCTTTGAACTTATTCATCTCCTCCTGAGTCCCGACAGTGACACGCACGTAAGTCGGCCATGCCGACCAGACGCGGCCGATATACACCTTCTCCTTGCGCATGGCCATCACGATCTCGTTGCCTGGCCGCTTCGTGTCGACCATGAAGCAGTTGGAAACCGACGGCACATAGTGGAAGTTATTCTTCGCGAGGAAAGCCAGCGTGTCGTTACGCACGTCGCCGATGATTTTGCGGCGCTCGGGCACGAGGGTCTTCTGCTCGAGGCTGGTGCTGGCGGCGGCCATGCCGGTGATGGGCAGCATGCCGGCGCTGAAGCCCGCCATCTTTTCGATCAGGTCGGGACGGGCGATGGCGGCGCCGGCGCGCAGTCCGGCCATCCCGTAGATCTTCGAGAAGGTGCGCAGGACCATTACGTCTTTATCCTTCGCCACCAGGTCGGTATTGAAGGGCGCTTCCGAGATGTGCGTGTAGGCTTCGTCGACCATCACGACCGAGCCCTTCGGCTTGTTGGCGACGAGCCATTCGATATCGGCTTTCGACGTCAGCGTGCCGGTCGGGTTGTTCGGGTTGCAGATATAGAAGAGACCGGGGGTCGGAGACGCGGCGAGCATAGCCTTCACGTCGTGCGCGTACTCCTTCGTCAGAGGCACCTTAATGGCCTTCGAGCCGATGTAACGGGCCGCGCGCTCGCCCGCTTCATAACCGGGATCGGCCATTATAAGCGGCCGGTCCGGCGATGTGAACGCGAGAACGGCCTGGTGCAGAGGCGCGCTCGAGCCGGGATAGATGCGTACGTAATCGAGCTTCACGCCTTCCTGCTCGGCGAGCAGCTTCTGCACCTTATCGGTTTCGCCATACATGTAGCGTCCGCCGTTGCCGGCGATCCTGTGAACTGCTTCGAGGGCTTCTTTGCACGGCCCAAGCGGGTTCTCGTTTGAATTGATCATCACGGCGTCGGCGGGCACGTTCTCGACTTTAGAGAGTTGTGCGAGCGCCGACTCGTTATAGAAGGGCAGCGTCGACCCGGCTGCCAGCACGGTTGCCAGGCGGCCGAAGGACCGGCGCGAAAATCCGCGATGCAGGAATTCTTTCTGTTCTTTACCGGTAAGTGTCACCATCTGCTCCTTAGTCCAAGAGAAGACACCGCTGCGCGATTGGGATTACGCGCGGGCCAAATAAAACTTCTGGGGAAATTCTCCGGACGTGGAGAGAGGGCGGAAACAGGGACCCTCGGTCTGCCTGACTGAGTAACAGACCGGGACGAACCCAAGTTAGCGCGGATTCATCAGGAAGTCAACGACAGGAGCGTGATTTATTAGTGACGCTAATGGAAGTCAGGGCGGATCCAGTCCCATAACTATTTTTGATCGGCCCTATTCAAAACACTGGAGTTTGGGATGAATTGCGCATATACTGATCGCGGAGCCTTGTTGCCGGCTTTCTCCCTGAATGAGAATGCTTCGCCTACCGCATTGTGTCTTGCCAGTCGCCGGGTTGCTGATCGCCGCTGTGGCTTTGCCGCTGGGCGCGGGGGTAGATCATTCTTCGCCGTCGGTTCTGACGGTGCTTCTGGATTTCAGAGGTCCGCATTCGCGGGCGTCGCTCACGGAAATGAAGCGGGAATCGGGTTTGATCCTGCGCTCGTCCGGCGTCGAGCTCGATTGGAAGATGCTGGGCGAGGATCCCTTCGCCACCTACAGCGACCTGGTTGTGATGACGTTCAAAGGTTCGTGCGAATTTGAACCGGCGCCGCCGCGATACGACGAGCTGGGTCCGATCGGTCCGCTGGCCATGACGAAGACGACCAATGGAGAGGTGCAGCCGTTCGGAGAAGTCGATTGCACGCGCGTCGTCAATGCGGCTCGGGGCGCCATGTCTCAGGAAGATTTCGCACGCGGCGACCTGCTGATCGGGCGAGCGATGGGCCGGGTGGTGGCCCACGAGCTTGTGCACATGCTCACGAAATCCAGCCAGCATGGGACCGAAGGCGTGGAGAAGTCCGCGCTTTCCGGCAGGCAGTTGATCGCGTCGTGGCTCCCGCTCAGTGCGTTCGATATCGATCGCCTGAAAGCACGCTAAAAGTAGTCAGGTATCAGTTTTCAGTTATCAGTCCGCTGTAGACTGGAATATCCAGCCTTCGGTTGTGAACTGATTACCGATCACTGAAGACTGACAACTTTCTTTTTCCGGCGGCCTTGTTGTCTGCCTTTCGCTTCGAAGCGCAAATGGAGCAGAACAAACCGTGAAAAGCAAATCCCTTACTACGTGGATCATCGTTGCGCTGTTCGCCGGCATTGGCTTCGGCGCCGTGGCGCCGAAACAGGGCGTGGCACTGGCGATCCTCGGAACGATCTTTCTGCGGCTGATCAAGTCGATCATCGCGCCGCTGCTGTTTGGCACGCTCGTTTCCGGCATCGCGGGCGCGGGCAACGTCAAAACGATGGGGCGGATCGGCGGGAAAGCCATCCTCTATTTCGAGATTGTCACGACCGTCGCGCTGTTCGTGGGGCTGGGCGCCGTGAACCTGGTCAAGCCGGGCGTTGGCGTGCAGTTGCAGAAAGGCACGGGCTCGGGCCTCGCGCAGAACAGCGCGAACCTGTCGCAGATCCTGGAGCACACCTTTCCGACCAGCATCATCGATTCGATGGCGAAGGGTGAAGTGCTGCAGATCGTCGTGTTCGCGTTCATCTTCGGCGCGGCCTGCGCAACTGTCGGGCTCAAAGCCCGGCCGATAGTGGAGCTGTGCGAATCTCTCTCGGAAGTGATGTTCAAGTACACAAACTACATCATGCTGTTCGCGCCGCTGGGCGTCTTCGGCGCGATGGCGGCGACGATCGGGGAGAAGGGACTTGGAGTCCTGAAGAATCTCGGCAAGCTCGTGCTGACGCTCTATGGGGCCGAGGTATTCTTCGTCGTCGTCGTGCTGGGCGCGGTGACGACTATCGCGAAGATTCCCATCGGGCGCTTCATTCGCTATGTGCGCGAGCCATTCCTGCTGGCGTTCTCGACGGCGTCGAGCGAGTCGGCGCTGCCGATCGCGCTCGAAAACATGGAAGAGTTCGGCGTTCCCAAGCACATCGTGGCGTTCGTGCTGCCGACGGGCTACAGCTTCAATCTGGATGGCTCGACGCTTTATCTGGCGCTCGCGGCGATGTTTGTCGCGCAGGCGGCGGGCGTGCATGTGCCCTTCACCACGCAGGTCGTGATGATGCTGACGCTGATGCTGACAAGCAAGGGCGTCGCCGGCGTGCCGCGCGCTTCGCTGGTGGTGCTGGCGGGTACGCTCGCCACGTTCAATCTGCCGGTGGAAGGTGTCGCGGTGATTCTGGGCGTGGACACTTTGATGGATATGGCGCGGACGTCGGTGAACCTGCTCGGGAACTGCCTCGCGACGGCGGTGGTGGCGCGCTGGGAGGGTGTGGATCTGAAGGCGGTGGAGGCGGTGGGCGAGCGCAAGGCAGAGGCTGTCGCGGTTTAGACGGGTTTTGATGCAAACAAGCGCCGGCAGCGCCCGCGCCACATCAAATCCTGATTACAATCTTGCTGAAGAAGTCGCCGGCCGCGAACTGCCGGAATGCTTCCGGCGCTTCGTCAAACGGGAAGACTTTTCCGACGACTGGCTTGATGGCGTTGGCCTCGATCGCGCGGTTCATGTCTTCGAACATCGCCGTGCTGCCGACGCCGACGCCGTGCAGGCTGCCGCCTTTCATCATCAATCCGTAGGGCGTCTGCTCGCCCGCGGGACCGGCCAGAAAACCGATCAGGGCGATCTTCCCTCCGAAGTTCAGCACGGAATATGACTTCGCGAGCGTGCCTACGCCGCCGACTTCGATCACGCAATCCACACCGCGCCCGCCGCTGAGCCGTTCAACTTCCTTGTCCCATGCGGGATGAGTCTTGTAATTGATGGTCTGCCAGGCGCCCAGCCCACGCGCGCGTTCGAGCTTCTCATCGCTCGATGACGTAATGATGACCTTCGCGCCCGCTGCCTTCGCGAACTGCAGTGCGTGCACTGACACGCCGCCGGTGCCGAGACAAAGGACCGTATCGCCCGGCTTGATCCGGTTGCCGAGCATCATCAGGGCGCTCCATGCGGTCACAGCCGCGCACGGAAGTGTGGCGGCCTCTTCGAACGAGAGGCCTGGTGGAATCGGAACCACTCCGTGCTCGTCAAGCGCGATGTACTCGGCGAGCGTGCCGTCGAGCGGTACGCCGAGCGCCGGATAAAAACGCACGCGCGGACCTTCCCTCCAAACCTGAAAGAATGTCCCGGCCACACGGTCACCGGTCTTGAATCGCTTCACCTCCGCGCCGACGGCAATCACCTCGCCGACGCCATCGGAGAGCGGAATGGTGAGGCGCTCGACGGCGGTGAAGTAGGTGCCGTTGAGGACCATTTGATCGCGGTAGTTAAGAGAGGCCGCGCGCAGGCGGATCAGTACCTCCCGCGGCTTCGGAACCGGATCGGGCCTTTCGGCGCGGCGCAGACCTTCAAGGCTCGTACTGCCCGGAACTACTTCCCAGACCTTCATCTCCCTGAGCTTACAGTACGCGTGGCTCATAAGCCGTTGCGATAATGGCTCAGAATGAACGCGCCGCACGGCTCCTGGAAGTCGCCCATCACATCGGACCTGATCGTTGCTCAATCCATCGGACTTTCGGAAGTCCGATTCGACGGCGACGAGATTTACTGGCTCGAATCGCGTCCGCAGGAGGGCGGGCGTTCGGTCGTGGTGCGTTACGTTTCCTGGAGTTCGTCGAGCGAGGATGTCACGCCGGAAGGATTCAACGTCCGCACGCGCGCTCACGAATATGGCGGCAGCGCGTGGACCGCCGCCGAGGGAATGATCTACTTCTCGAACAATGCGGACGGACGGCTGTACCGCATGGACCGCTACGGCCATCAGCCGCTCCCGCTGACGCCCGAAGGCGCTTATCGCTATGCCGATGGCGTGGTCGACACACAGCGGCGCGTCTGGTACGGCGTGCGCGAAGACCACAGCGATCTTCCGAACGGCGATCTCGAGGCTGTGAATACGATCGTGCGCATCAATATTGTCGACGGTGGACTGCATCCCGGCAACGTGCTCGCCATGGGTCACGACTTTTATTCGTCTCCGCGGCTGTCGCCTGACGGACGCTGGCTGGCGTTCCTCGCCTGGGACCATCCGAACATGCCCTGGGTGGGCACGGGACTTTACGTGATCTCGCTGACGCAGGAGGACGCACAGCCGATTCTGATCGCTGGCGGGGAAAGCGAATCCATCTTTCAGCCGGAGTGGGCGCCGGACGGGTCCGCGCTCTACTTCGTTTCCGACCGCTCCGGCTGGTGGAATCTTTACCGCCAGAAATCGCGCACGCCGACCGAGCCGGTGGCTGTGATGGACGCGGAATTCGGCCAGCCGCAGTGGGTCTTCGGAATGTCGACGTATGCCTTCATCGGCAGCGGCCGTGTGGTGTGCTCATACGTTTCGAAAGGCCTTGGGCATCTCGCGGTCATCGATCTTGCCACGAAGGAACTGAAGCCGCTCGACGTTTCGTGGACGGAGTTTTCCTCGATTCGCGCGCATAAAAATCGCGTGGTGTTTCGCGCGGGTTCGTCGACCGAGCCCGCAAGTATCGTGGTTTTCGATCTCGATTCGGATCATCCGAACGTGTTGAAGCGGTCCACCACTGTCGCCGACGATACCGCGATTGCGAAGTACTTCTCGGTCGCCGAGCCGGTGGAGTTTCCGACGTCCGACGGAAAGACGGCGTTCGGGCTCTTTTACCCTGCTTTCAATCCCGACTATGAAGCGCCGGCGGAGGATCGTCCGCCGCTGGTCGTTAAATGCCATGGCGGTCCGACGGCTTCGGCGTCGAGCACTTTGAATCTCGGGATTCAGTACTGGACCAGCCGCGGCATCGCGGTGCTCGATGTGAACTATGGCGGCAGCACGGGCTTCGGGCGCGCCTATCGCGAGCGTCTCGACGGCAACTGGGGCATCGTCGATGTGGAGGACTGCGTTAACGGCGCGCGCTGGCTCGCCGAGCAGGGCCGCGCCGACGGCAATCGCAGCGTGATCACGGGCGGCAGCGCGGGCGGATACACGGTGCTCGCGGCTCTTACGTTTCACGATTATTTTAAAGGCGGCGCGAGCCATTACGGGGTGAGCGACCTCGCGGTGCTCGCCGAAGACACGCACAAGTTCGAATCCCGCTATCTCGATTCACTGATCGGGCCCTATCCGGAAAAGGCTGACATGTATCGCGCGCGTTCGCCGATCGCGTTTGTCGAGCGGTTGTGCGCGCCGGTGATTTTCTTTCAGGGCGATGAGGATATGGTAGTGCCTCCGAACCAGACGGAGCTGATGGTCAACGCGCTGCGGGCCAAAGGCACGCCGGTAGGATATCTGCTGTTCTCCGGCGAGCAGCATGGATTCCGGAAGGCGGAGAATATCAAACGAACGCTCGATGCCGAGCTGTATTTCTATGCGGTGAACGTCTTCCGCACGAATTTGAGTTTTTGAGATGAAGATTTTACTTCTGCTTCTCGCCGCCGCAGCGGTGCTGCCCGCGGCGGAAGAATACACGTATTGGGTCGAGCCGTGCACGGGGCAGACAGCGCAGTTGAGCGGCTGCGAGCCAGGCGATCCGGAGCTTGCGAAGTGGGCGCTCGAAGCGTGGCAGCGGGAGTCGGGCGGCGCGATTGTATTCCGCAAAGTGACGAACGAAGCGGCGGCGCGCATTCGCGTTCACTGGGCCAATGGCACGTCGAGCCTTTACGGCGAGACCGAGCCGATGATGTTCGAGGGAAAGCGCGGCGCGATCGTGAACGTGCTGCCGAACGTGGTTCAGGACAAGAGAGATCCGCTGCTGCGCGATGCGATTGTTTATCTGACATGTCTTCATGAAAGCGGGCACGCGCTGGGGCTGGCGCACACGCGCGCCTTCGCGGACATCATGTACAGCTTTCAATATGGCGGCGACATCACCGGCTATTTCGGACGTTATCGGGGATTGCTGAAGACGCGGGCGGACATCGCGGCGCATGCGGGGGTCTCGGATGCCGATCGGGCGGCGTTGCGGGTTGCGTTGAGAGCGCAGTAGAGTTTGGATCGGCTATTCTCGAATCATGCCCGGCGAGTCTCTGGCCCGGTTGCGCGAACAAGCCGCGGCCCTCGCGCCGGACGTGAAAGCGCCGGCGTTCCTCCACATGGCCCGCGTCGAATCGACCTTCGATGACGTCACGGCCTTACGGACCTTCGATACCGGCGTCGAGCTCGCGCGACAGATCAGCAAAGAATACGGGCACGCACTGTCCCGCAAGGTCCGCCTGCTTGCCGCAGCCGTAGCGCCCTCACGCCTCGACGAGATCCCAACCCCGGAAGTCGGGCCGCCAGGCGTGGAACGCGCGCAACTGGTTGGGATCATGATCGAGCATAGGCATGTGGAAGCGGCAGTCTCGTATGCGATGAATGCTGAGCTCTCCGATTTCCCGCAGTTCAGGCTCAGGCAACTGATCGGGTCGAGCTTCGATCTCGCCGTGCAGCTAAGGCTCTTCCGGCGCGCGGCGGAAGCGTGGCGTCACACCTCTCGTCTCCCTCGTCCGGGGCAAGCGAGCAGCATGTGGTTCGTGCAGTCGTTTCAGCGATTCTGGAACCTTCTGCCGGCGGATGAAGCGCGAGAGCTTCTTGGTGAAATCGTGTATCGAGCTTCCAGCCAGCCGCCGAACTGGTCGGGTATCTGGGATCCCGAAGGCACGATTCGGATCGACTCATCCACCGAAACACTCTTTTCTATCTGTTCGATGTCATTCGGGCGCTCGATGCCGGGCTGGCCGGCTCTTTGCCGGCGCTACATACCCAACTCGCCGCCGCGCTTCACCGCTTTCCGGACGGCTATCGGTCAGTGCTCGCGGAAGCGGATGAGCGCAAGCAGGCGAGGCTGCGGGATAATCCGGACGCTCCGGGCGGATTCTGCATTGCGGGGAACCCGCGCGATTTTCCGTATATGCGCAGTCTGATCGATGCCGGCCGAAGCGGAGATTTCACCCCGGCGATCGCGCATGCCATGGACCGTTATCGCGAGGATACTGAGACCAATCGCAATTACGCGCCGAAAGATCTCTGGCCGTCGACGAGCGCTTTCCGCACCATCTCGTATCGGGCCGGCAAGCTGCGCGGCGACTCGGCTTCTCTCGAAGTTATACCGGACGCGGACGTGCGACTACTCGCGGAGATCGAACTCGAGGCGGCTCTCCACGGTCTGCCGGAATTTATCAGTATCACGAGCCACTGGCCCATGCCCCATGTGCGCTCGCGCGGCACATTTGGATAACTCCGGCTAACGCATCATCTCCAGGAGTTTTTTCACTGTCCGCCAGTTTCTGCTCGTGCTGACGGTTTCGAGCTTCGAATCGAACCATGCGTTCGTCAGTTTCGTTCTTGCCACGCCGTTGGACAAATGCAGATAAACATCACGCCGCTCGACCGCAAACCGATCCCCCGGAGAACGCGCCGGGTCGAGCCGCGCGATCTGCCCAGCGCCTGGAATATCCGCCAGAAACATTACGTGGAGATTGTCCTCGCCAGCCCTGATAAATGGATTTCCCGCGACAACGGCATCCATCTCTTCAGCCGTTCGCAGGAGCACGGGGGTGCGATAGCCGAACCGCTCCTCGATCCTGCGGGCGATGAGCGCGGCCAGTTTTTTCGAAACGCCAGCGCCCGCGGTGAACACGACATTTCCGCTCTGGATGAAGGTCCGCACGTTGAGGCAGCCGGCTTCTTCGAAGATGGACGCCAGATCGCTCATAGGCAGCTTGTTCCTGCCCCCGACGTTCACGCCGCGGAGTAACGCAACTTGTGGCGAAGCCATCAGCGAATTATAGAAGAGAATTCGGGGGAAGAGTTTTTCGCGGATCGCTCACCCTGAGTCCAACTCGCTCGAACGGACCTCTGGAGTAACGTAAAACATCGGGCACACCCCTCTCGGCCTGCCCAGCGCCTGTTCCAGCGTTTGGGTTATGCCCTTCGCGTCATGGCAACGACGAGTACTCCAGTTCAGAAGTTCGCTGACGTATTCGACCGCTCCCGGCTCTGAAAGAGGTCGTTTACCGAGCCGCGACCGCGAGGGAGCGGCCCCGCGAATGGCCGGAAAAAGTCAGCGCATTTACGAAACCGCATACTTAGCTTAAAATTACTCGGCCAGCGTCTCTTCCGGCCCGAGGTCCTCGCTCAGCCCGCCCGTATACTGCAGACGGGCCTCGTCCTCGTATCCGGCCAGCGCGTCGAGCGTCGGCTCGGGCGTGGGCTCTTCCACGATGTCTTCGCCGGCGATTCTCGTCCGGCGATAGAACTCCATGCCGGTGCCGGCGGGAACGAGCCGGCCCATGATGACGTTTTCCTTGAGACCGCGCAGGTAGTCGACCTTGCCGTTGATGGCGGCTTCGGTCAGCACGCGCGTTGTCTCCTGGAAGCTCGCCGCCGAGATGAAGGAGTCCGTCGAGAGCGAAGCTTTGGTGATTCCAAGCAGAACCGCCTTGCCCTGCGCCGGACGTCCGCCCGCCTCTTCCGTCTTCTGGTTCTCCAGCCGGAATTTGAATTTATCGACTACTTCTTCCGGCAGGAATTCGGTGTCGCCGATGTCCTCGACCTTCACCCAGCGCATCATCTGGCGCGAGATCACTTCGAGGTGCTTGTCATTGATGTTGACGCCCTGCAGCCGGTAGACTTCCTGAATCTCATCCACCAGATACTTCTGCAGAGCCTTCTCGCCGCGCACGTCGAGAATGTCGTGCGGGTTGCGCGGACCATCCATCAGCGGATCGCCCGCCGCCACGCGCTCGCCTTCCTGCACGTTGATGTGGACGCCGCGCGGCAGTGAGTATTCGCGCTCCTCGCCGTCGTCGCCCGAGATGTAGATCTTGCGCTGGCCCTTCGATATCTCGCCGTATTTCACGATGCCGTTGATTTCGGCCATAATCGCGCTCTCGCGCGGCTTGCGCGCTTCGAACAGTTCGACCACGCGCGGCAGACCGCCCGTGATGTCCTTGGTCTTGGTGGTCTCACGCGGGATCTTCGCGATAACGTCGCCCGCGTGCACCTCTTCGCCGTCATCCACCATAAGGTGGGCGTGCGTCGGCATGAGGTACTTGCGGACGCCGCCGGGGCCCTTGACTTGAACGGCCGGCTGGCGCTTTTCGTCCGGCGATTCGGTGACGACACGCTGTGACATGCCGGTGACTTCGTCGAGCTGCTCGGCCATCGTAATACCATCCACGAGGTCTTTGAAGTGGATAACGCCGGTCAACTCGGTGAGGATCGAGAACGTGTAAGGATCCCATTCGAGAAGATCCTGATTTTGCTTAACCGGATCTCCGTCGGCCACCGTGATGTGGGCGCCGTAGACAACCGGGTAGCGCTCCTTCTCGCGGCCTTTGTCGTCGACAATCGCCAGAATGCCCAGGCGGTTCATCGCAATGATCTGGCCCTTCTCGTTGCGGACCGATTGGAGATTGACGTATTTCGCGAAGCCATCCGACTTTGCGTCCTGCTTCGACTGCTCGGAGACTCGGGTCGCCGTGCCGCCGATATGGAAGGTACGCATGGTGAGCTGGGTGCCCGGCTCGCCAATCGACTGCGCCGCGATGACGCCGACCGCTTCACCGCGCTCGACCAGTCGTCCGGTCGCGAGGTTGCGGCCGTAACAGGCGACGCAAACGCCGCGCTTGGATTCGCAGGTCAGCACTGAACGAATTTTCACCCGCTCCTTGCCCGCCGCTTCGATGGCTTCGGCCAGCGCTTCGTTGATTTCCTGATTCGCGCTCACGAGCACATTGTTTTCGTAATCACGAACATCTTCGAGCGCCACGCGGCCGATGATACGGTCGCTCAGCCGCTCGATGGTCTCGCCCGACTCGACGATCGACTCGACGTCGATGCCTTCCGTGGTACCGCAGTCGTCCTCGGTGATGATGACGTCCTGCGCCACATCGACCAGACGCCGCGTGAGATAGCCGGAGTCGGCGGTCTTAAGCGCCGTATCCGCCAGACCTTTGCGCGCGCCGTGCGTCGAGATGAAGTACTGAAGCACGTTGAGGCCTTCGCGGAAGTTCGCCGTGATCGGGGTTTCGATGATTTCGCCCGACGGCTTCGCCATCAGACCGCGCATACCGGAAAGCTGGCGAATCTGCTGTTTCGATCCGCGCGCGCCGGAGTCGGCCATGATGTAAATCGGATTGAGATAGCGGCCCGTGCGATCGTCTTCTTCCATCGCGCCGAACATTTCGTCCGAGACCTTTTCGGTCACGCGCGACCAGATTTCGATGATCTTGTTGTAGCGCTCGCCGGAGGTGATGGCGCCGTCCTGATACTGCCCTTCGACAGCCACGACGTCCTTTTCAGCGTTCCGAACCAGTTCGGCTTTCTCGCCCGGCACGACCATGTCGTCGACGCCGATCGAGATGCCGGCGCGCGTTGCATAGAGGAAGCCCAGGTTCTTGATTTCGTCGAGCATGCCGACCGTGACCTGCAGGCCGAACTTCAGGTAGCAATACTGCACGAGTTGCGCGAGACCCTTCTTCTTGAGCAGGCCGTTGATGAACGGCATATCTTCCGGAAGGTGGTCGTTGAAGATCACGCGGCCGACCGTCGTGTCCATGTACTGCTTTACGAACTCGATCGGCGCGGCGCGCTGAATGTCCTGATTGTCGAAGGCCTTGTTGAGATCGATCACCTTGCCGGTGTAACGCAACTTGATCGGCGTCAACGTCTGCACTTCTTCCATTTCGAGCGCGATCAGAACGTCGTCGGTGGAAGCGAACGTGCGGCCTTCGCCCTTCGCGCCCGGACGCGTCTTCGTCAGGTAGTAGCAGCCAAGCACCATGTCCTGCGTCGGAACGGTGATGGGTCCGCCATGCGCGGGCGACAGGATGTTGTTCGACGCCAGCATCAGCGTGGCGGCTTCGATCTGCGCTTCCGGCGACAGCGGGATGTGAACGGCCATCTGGTCGCCGTCGAAATCCGCGTTGAACGCGGTGCAAACGAGCGGGTGGATCTTGAGCGCTTTACCTTCGACCAGCACCGGCTCGAAAGCCTGAATACCGAGGCGGTGCAGCGTGGGAGCGCGGTTGAGAAGGATGGGATGGTCTTTGATCACCTCTTCGAGGATGTCCCACACCACCGGATCCTGCTGCTCGACAAGTTCTTTAGCCTGCTTGATCGTCGTGCAGTGGCCACGCTGTTCGAGCCGATGA
>DASZLP010000304.1:0-2485 GCA_035552355.1 Bryobacteraceae bacterium
AGAACGCGGGATTCCGTTCGCGGAGTTTCACCGGCTCCCGGGCTCGACGCCTGAACTGGATACGAACCTGCGGCCGGATGAGTTGATTGTTTCGATCGACCTGCCGCCTTCGCCCTTCGCCGCCCATTCGAACTACCTGAAGGTGCGGGACAGGGCGAGCTATGAGTTCGCGCTGGTCTCCGTGGCAGCCGCACTGGAGCTCAATGGCGGGATCATTCGCAGTGCCCGGATCGCTCTGGGAGGAGTGGCTCACAAGCCATGGCGCGCGGAGGCCGCTGAGAGATCGCTAATCGGGAACAAGCCAACGCTTGAAATATTTGAAGCTGCCGGGCGCGAGGCGGTAGCGGGGCCGAGACCCCTGCGCGAAAACGCGTTTAAAGTGGAACTCGCCAGACGGGCGGTGGCGCGTGCCCTCGCGAACGCCGGAGGTCTCGAATGACTACAAGGATTGGCGATCCGCTTCCCCGTGTAGACGGCCCCGCAAAAGTGACCGGTACCGCGAAATATGCGGCCGACTTTCCGGTGCCCGGGCTTGTATACGCATCGCTGGTGATGAGCACCGTTGCCAGCGGACGGGTGTCGAAAATGGACACAGCCGGAGCGGAACGTGCGCCCGGCGTGCTCGCTGTTATCACGCCTTCAAACGCAATGCGATTGCCCTCGCCGGAACGGCGAATCTCACTGTTGCAGGACGATCAGGTCTTCTATCAAAACCAGCCGATCGGGATTGTGGTGGCGGAAACTCTGGAGCAGGCGAGGTACGGAGCGTCTCTGATAAAGCCGCAATACCGGACCGCGCCCGCCAGGCTCGATTTTCTGGCCGGATTTGCGGGCTCGTATCCTTCCACGCACAATGGAGAACCAGGCGATCAGAGCTGGGGTGACGTGGATGCCGGACTAGCGAGCGCAAACGTAAAAATCGACGCGCTCTACACCACGCCGATCCAGCATCACAACCCGATGGAACCGCATGCCACGATCGCGCATTGGAACGGCGATCGTTTAACCTTGCACGACGCGACCCAGCATATCAGCGGTTTGCAGGAAAAAGCCGCTACTCTGTTCGGCATCCCGAAGGAGCACGTGCATGTAATTTCGCTGTTCGTGGGCGGTGGTTTCGGATGTAAAGGGCAGGTCTGGTCGCATGTGATGTTGGCCGCTCTTGCCGCCAGGCAAGTGAATCGGCCCGTGAAGCTCGTGCTGGATCGTCCGCAGATGTTCGGGCCGGTAGGAGCGCGGCCGCTTACCCATCAGCATGTCACGCTCGGCGCAAACGGTGAGGGAAAACTGACGGCTATACGGCACGAGGTGCACACCAACACGTCTCTGATCGAAGACTACCTGGAGTCGGCGGCCTTTCCGACCCGCGTGATGTATGCGTGCCCGAATATCTCGACCGTATCGCGCGTCGTGCAATTGAATCTGGGGACGCCGACTTACACGCGCGCCCCGGGGGTCGCAACCGGTACATACGCGATTGAAGTGGCGATGGACGAACTGGCGTACGCGCTAAAGATCGACCCGCTCGAACTGCGCCGGCGAAACTACGCCGAGGTCGACCCGCACAGTGGAAAGCCATTCACCGAGAAACACCTGCGCGAATGCTATGACAGAGCGGCCGCGAAATTCGGATGGTCGAAGCGCAGCCACGAACCGCGTTCCATGCGCCGCGGCCACGAGCTGATCGGCTGGGGCATGGCGACCGAAACCTATCCCGGAAAGAATCTACCGGCCTCGGCGCTCGTTCGCCTTCAACCGGATGGCGCCATACTGGTCGCCTCGGGGACGCAGGAGATCGGCACAGGAAATTACACGATCATGACGCAGGTTGCGGCGGATGTATTGCGCGTTTCTTGCGCCGTGATGCAGGCTCGACTGGGCGACACGGAGCTGCCGCCGGCGCCGATTTCGGCTGGCTCGATGTCCACCGCGAGCATCACGCCGGCAGTGAAGGCGGCCGCCGCGGATGCCAGACGGAAGCTGATCGCGGTCGCCGTCGCGGACAGGGCATCGCCGTTGTACGGCATGCGCGCCGATGATGTTGATTTCGAGGACGGCAAACTGGTATTAAAATCCGACCGGTCGAAGGCGGAGGAGTTCGTATCCGTTCTGAAGCGCAATGGAAACCAGCCGATTGAGGCGACAGCGTCCGCCCAACCGTTATTGGACCCGATGAAGACACCGTGTCACTCCTTCGGCGCCTTGTTCGCGGAGGTCAGCGTAGATACCGATCTGGGCTTTACGCGTGTGAAGCGGGTGGTCGCCGTTTATGACGTCGGACGGATTGTCAATCAGCTCACCGCGCGCAGCCAGTTCATCGGCGGAATTGTGTGGGGAATCTCTTTGGCGCTGCACGAAAATACTTACGTCGACTGGCGATACGGACGAATCACGAACGCTAACCTCGCGGACTATCTTGTCCCCGTAAACGCCGACGTTGGTGAGATAGATGTGTCGGCGATCGACGTTCCCGACTATCAACTGG
>DASZLP010000305.1:0-31340 GCA_035552355.1 Bryobacteraceae bacterium
AGCGGCAACGGCGCGATCCGGACCATTCGCGGACCGGCAAACGCAGACTGGCCACTTCCCGGCAAGTCGCGGGAGTAAGTCGCGGGAGTAATGTCCGCGACCGCCTGGTCCGGAACCTTCTTCGCCGCCTTGGTGTCTACTCGTGGATGAAGGTGTCCCTGCCGGCGGCCGTCCTTCCAATTCTTATGGCGGCGATAGCCGCCGCTCAGCACGACACGTCCACACCGACCTTCCGCGCCGGAACCAAACTTGTCGAAGTGGACGTGGTCGCCCGAAGCAAAGGTGCGCCCGCGACCGGCCTGACCAAAGATGATTTCACTCTGCTCGACAACGGCAAACCGCGGAAGATCGCGTTTTTCTCAGCGCAATCGGGCACAGTTGCGGCTCCTCCCGCCATGAGTGTTGCGCCGCTTCCGGCGAGAGTCGTCTCGAACCGTTTGGCGCGCGAGAGTGGCCCGGCGGGGAATACGACGCTCCTGTTTCTCGATCAGAGAAACACGTCCCAGCCCGAACAGGCATTTGCCATTCAGCGCATCGCGAAATTCATCCGTACGCGGCGTCAGCAGGACAGGACCGGCATCTACACCTTTGGCAGAGGCGGATCGCTCAAGGTCGTCCAGGAAATCACCAGCGACAGCGAACTGCTCAGCCGCGCCGCCGGCAGTCTCAAAGCGCAGGACCCGGGCTACCGCTCCCCTGACGTAAGCGGATTGGAAGGCAATAGCGGTCATGCGGCCGCGGAGTTTACCGCGCTTCTCGTCAGAACGCAGGAGATCGATACCAGGCAAGTACTGGCGCAGGCCGCCCGCCATCTGGCAAACGTGCCTGGGCGCAAGAGCCTGATCTGGATCAGCACCGCATTCCCCCTTCGCTGGAACGATCTCGATTTCACCCCGGACATGCTGGAGGCCGGCCGAAAGCTCAACGACGCCGGCGTCGCACTGTATGCCGTCGACCCGCGCGGCGTGGCTGGCGCTCTTGCGGGGCAGACTTCCATCTCCAATGCCGAGTACGGCGGCGTGCATACCAGGGAACAGATCGCCGCGCTGATGATCGGCGAGGGACGTTTCCCTCAGCCCTGGGGCCAGGGCACGATGCGCTTGCTGTCAGGCTTGACGGGAGGCCTGATGTTCGCCAATGACAACGGCATTGAGAAGCTGATTCAGGCCGCGGCGGACGACGGAGAGTTTACCTACACCCTGGGCTTCTATCCTTCGCCGGAAGATCGCGACGGAGTCCGCCACAGCCTGAAAGTCTGGGTGTCGAAACCGGATATTGGCCTTCGCTACCGGCAAAACTACCTTGCGTCGGGCGCGGCCACCGCGAATGATCGCCCCGCATTGCAGCAGTTGCTCACTGATGCCGCGGACAGGTTGCAGTTGGAAGTCACCGCCGCGGCGTCTCCGGATGAGGCGAACTTTCGAGATCCCGGCCCGGGCTCATGGCAGGTAAAAGTGAACGTAAACCTTCGCGACCTGCAATTGACGCATGAAAATGGGATGTATGTGGGCGGTATCGATGTCTCTTTCCATGTCGACGGTGCCGCGAAAGCTATAACAAAGACCCTGAAGATCGCCATTCCAGACGCTCAGTTCGCCGCGTTCCTGGAAAAGGGCATCGACACAAGTCAGACCGTTGAAGCAACCGGAAGCGCCGGAGCCGTTCGCGTTGTCGTGCAGGACCGAACCAGCAGAGCAGCGGGGTCTGTCACTGTTCCGCTAAGCAGGAGGTAGAGCATGAAGCGAATTACGATTTTGGTTGCTTTGGTTTTTTGGGCCGGCATCGCGCTCGCCCAGACCGCCACTCCGAAGCGCCCCTCAACTCCCGCCGAGCAATCGGCCGTAATCGAGAAGGTCCGCGACCAGGCCTTAAGCTACACCAGGCAATTGCCCAATTACATCTGTACTCAGCGGACTCGGCAGATGATACAACGTGCAGTCATTCGCCAGGGCCGCGTGGATCTCATCGAAGAACAAGTCAGCTTCGTGGATAACCGCGAGACTCGCCGGGTTGTGAGCCTTAACGGCCATCCAGTGGCAGCCGACAGCCCCGATCAGCAGCACGGCACTGCTTCCCGAGGCGAATTCGGAAACCTGCTCGAGGTAATATTCGACCCGCAAACAGTTGCCAACCTTAAGTGGACCAATCCCAGGACGCTGGATCGCCGCCCGCTTTATGTTCTTTCCTATCGCGTTCCTCAATCGAAAGGCTATACGCTTACCGAATCCAAACAAAGAATACAGGTGCCTTACCAGGGATTTGTCTACGCCGATCCCGAAACGCTGGCTGTCGTTCGCATCGAAATGAAGATCACCCCCCTCGACATTCCCAAAAACTCGGAATACCTCAACGCAGCCCTCACGCTGGACTACAGACCCGAGCAGGTGGCCGGCCATGAGTTCATTCTTCCGGCGCACTATTCGCTGCATTATTCGATGATGACCGGTATAGTCTTTTACGACGCCGAGTACACGAACTATCGTAAGTTCAGCGCCGACGCAACGATTCAGTTTGAGGGTGATAAGAACCAGTGAGACACGGGGCCACCAATACGGGGCAACCAACGCTGGGCCGGGGTCGAGCTGGGTGATGGCGAAATAAATGCGCGTGGGTTGGCTATTCGCTGTGGTGGTCTGGGGAAGCATGGCCTGGGGAAGCATTGCCTGGGGACAAACTGCCCCGGACAGGGCGACGGAGATCGCCAGAATTCAGGACCAGATCCGCACCTGGCTTGATCAGTTGCCGCGTATCACCTGCACCGAGAGGACGCGGCAGACGATTCGGCTGGCCGGCGCCGAAAGCACGGAAACGCGCGAAGACAGTTGCGACACCCACCAGTACAAGCTGTATTCGGTACAGACACTGGGCGTGCTCGGCGGAAAGTCTTATGAGCCGAACAAAAAGCGCACCGCACCCGATTGGCGGGAGCAGTTGAAGGACGCATCGCTCGGAGCGAGCACCGCGTTTCTCGGGGCGCTGGTCGATACACGGGCCGCGCCTGGTAGAGCGGCGGATCTGCGCTGGGTGCGTGCGGGCAAGGCCAACGGCCGGGCAGTGTCGGTGTATGCGTTTCAGGCGGCGATGCCGAAAGGGTTTCTGTTGGCCGAGGCGACGGGTTCGGTGCGCGTCCCATTCAAAGGGCTGCTGTATGCCGATGCGGCGACCGGCGCGCTGGCGTGGGTGGAGATGCAGTGCCTCGGGATTCCGCCCGAATCGGAGTACATCGGAGTCGAGGTGACGGTCGATTTCGGCTCGTTCGATGTGGCGGGGCGGGAACTCAATCTGCCTGCGCACAGCCGGGTGCGTTTCCGAATGAAGCAGGGCGATGCAACGAATAAAGCGGAGTACAGCGCGTATCGGATGGCGGAGTTCGGCACCGACACCCAAATCAAATTCAGCGACGAGAGCGGCGAAAACGACCGATAGATTTTTTGTCCAGGCGGGTCGTCCCTGAAGCGGCGGATTCTTCTGCTCAGTCCGGAAGTGGCCGCGGGCATTCGACGTGAGGGTGAGCAGCGTATCGCGCCGGGCCCTTCAATGAATGGCGTCGAAAGACTCATGACAGGTGGCGCGGGCACTCATGCCGGCGCATGTGTACCGGATGAGAAAAATGCTCGTGAGCCGGCACTATCGCCGTATGCTCACCGCCGGATTGGCGTCCGTGTTGGAACTGGCTGACTGCTGCAAAATCCAGCTGTGATACCGTTTGAAACGGTATTTGACATCCGGCCTGAATTGATGCAAACAAAAGCCTTGGTAGTGGTCCAGTCGCCCAATGCTTGCCAGAGCCATCGTTGATCGGGAGACGCACGTTGCCTTTTGCGGCGCACCGGGTAGTCCGCGCTTCCGCGCTGTAACCCATGGGCAATTGTTGAATGAGACTTTGAAGAGGTCGGCCTGAACGTCAGTTCTCCGAAGGCTTCTCCAGCCGGTCCACCACCATCACGTCGGCCCGCGCCTTCACCGCCTCCAGCTTCAACCCCATTTGCTGCTGGATTGCCGTATAGAGATCCGGATGCGGCGCGTTCTCCCCCGCGGGTGGTACCTTTACCCCCAGCCCCGGAAACTGAAAGTCGTCGGGCGTCCAGTCCAGCTGAAAATCGTACCGCCCCTCAATGCCGGTCTGGTCCAGTACCGGCCGGTCCATCACGTAACCCTGCATGAAGTTTCTGAAGTTCCCCATGTTCGCGCTCCTGCCCACAACGGAACCCAGCCCGCGCAGTCCCAGCCCAGCCAGCCCGTCCTGGTTGAGGCTTTTCGTCATCTTCGGACCTGTCTTCGCCACAGTGAGTGCATACACGGAAAGTTCCCTCTTTTCCGTATGGAACGCGAGATGAAAGCGATCCGCCAGCATCTTGCGGAGCATTATCCTCCACTGGTCCAGACTCGGTACGCCTTCGCCGTCGGCTTCGCCCTCGATGTCGAATTTCTCGCTCTCTGCCCAGGACGGCGCACCCGCCATCTGCCGCAGGTGCAAGCCGTAAGCAAGCGTGACCACGTCGGTGACGCTCTCATTGTTCACGGTGAAACGACGTCCGCGCTGGCCGAAGCCCTTGTCCAGCGGTTCGCGCCGGCTGGGTTTGATGGTGACCACTTCAAATGACGGGTCGGCATCCGCCGCCATCGGCTTCGGTTTCGCCGCGGCTTCCGGCATCGCCCAGGCCGTCTGTGGCGTGGCGAGCTCGAGCGTCAACGCGAGAGGCGTCTGGCCCTGCGTCCACGTTCCCGCGATCGTCTTCCCGTCCACGCTCATCTTTCCTTCAAACCCGGCGCCAAGGCCCGGGATCGCGATTTTCACCGCGTGCTCCCGCAGCGTCACCGAACTCGCGGGAAACGCCTGCGCACCCTGATCGATGCTGACCATCTCCGCCTTAAGCGCATCGGCTTCAGTGGTTGAGACATGGAACACTACGCGGAGTTCGCCCTGCGGAGCCTGCGGCACCTTCAGCGTTCCCTGCCACGTCCCCGGCAAACCTTGCGCGAACAGCGGGAGGCCGGAAAGCAGCACAGTCGCCAATTTCTTCATATAGGGATTGTACGTGAATAAAAGATCGCCCCATGCGGAATATTCCCGCCGGAGGGCGATTCCATCTTCACCGCAATTGAGCACCAACTCGGGCGCAGTCTGAAACCACAGAAGTCTTCTGTCGCAGAGGAAAGCGCTAACGGAATCATTTAAAGGACTGGTCAAGGCCGCGCTCTGATATCCTTTTATCGCGAAGCGGTGCGGCCAATATCGCAGAACAATACTCTTTTTATGAAGCAGATTCTATTTCAAAGTCTGATTGACATCGACAAATGGAACGAGGCTCGTTGGACAGCAACCGCCTGCCTGCACGATCCCGATGGTGTAAGGCCTCCGTATGTTGGACTGGTTTTCGAAAATGCCGACGCGGGCCGGTCTATCTTTAAGGATCTGTTGGAACGCATCGGCTCTATTGATGTGTTCGAGGAGCTCTATTTCGCCATCATAGAGGGTGAGATTCCTGAAGAGGCGCCTGGATATTCGGTACACGTATCATCCGACCCAACCCGCACAGAGGCTCGGCTGCGGTCTCAAGGGCAGGACTTACCTTTTGACGAAGCGATAGTTATCAGCAGGTTCCAGCGAATGATCCCTGCGCCGGATTCCCCGCACCTCAGCAAATTTAAGTCGGAGGTGCAAGCCCATGGGCGGTATGCTCTGATTCCCGTGTCCTCCGATGTACAGCCTCAGTTTGATTGCGCGATCGAAAAAAGAGAAATACATTTCAGGCAAGCGGCCAATATAGGGAAATCGGACCGGGACGCAGTTGTATTTCCGGAGAAATGGTTTGAGAACGAGTCCGTGAATTGAACAGGTCCAGGCACGCAAGATAGTCATAGTCATGGCGCGTCCAAAAGGAAACCATGTGAGCGAAAAGTGTCTTTTTTCGCGACCACGCCGCCATCCGGAAGTTGACTGGCAGGCCACAAAAGCGAGGCCAGCGCTATAGTTTCCTACTCCGATTTCCCGCCAATCGGCACCGGATGCGTCGCCCCGCACCGAATCCCACAACCGACCGGATCGGCGCTCCCGTCAACCGCGATCAGCGCCGGCGCGATCCGGATTCGCGCCGTGCCATCGATTGACGCGTGCACCCGCACGCTGAACATCTGCGTCGACGCGTCCCAAACCGGAGCCTCTACGCCGCCTCGCAGGCTCACCACTGCCACCGGCTGCGGCGAGTAGCCGAACAGTGTCCGCGCACCCTCGCCCGCCGCGAACGCTACCTTTACATCGACACGGCCCGTGTCGGCAAGCGCCGCAATCCGTTTCTTCCCGAGCGTCACGAACTGGTCCTTGTCCCCGAGAAACACGATGCCGGATTCGCCAACCGGACTCAGCACGAAATAACCAGTCCCGTTTTGCAGATTCAGAGTCAGCTGCGAATTCGCCGCGATCGTGTAACCAATGCCGCCCAGGTAATCGTACAGATACGCAGCGCCTGTGAGCCCGAATGCCGATGGCTGGATGGTTATCGGCGCATCCGCGCCCCGCGTGTAAGCGAAAATGTACTGCGCGCGCACGCCCCCAAAATCCGTGAACGTGCTGGCGATCATTGGGGTCGCTGTGTAACTTATTGAGTGGCTCTGCGCATCGCTCGCGATCGTGCTGTCGAGAGGCGTAAGCGGTGCATCGGGCTTGACGATCACACCGTCGCTCCGAACCACCCGGCGCAGGTTATCGGTCGACATGGCGCCAAGCGCATCGCCGATGCCGACCGGGCCGGCCGAGAGCGCCGCCACAATCAGACTCTCCCGGTCCGTGCTCATCAGAACGTCGGAAAACGGCCAGATTCCGAGAGCGCTCGCGAGGCGCGCGCCGTAGAGGAACTCCGTCCAGCGCGCCCTCGAGAACCCGTCGCCGCTGGTGCGAATCGTCGTGAGATTGCTGTAATTCGTGCTCTGCAGGAAATGCTCCGGCAGAGCCATGCAGTATTGCATCGTGATCCCGCGCTTCGCCATCGACGCCGCCATATTGTCGAAGAAGGCTGCCGGGTCGATCAGATTGAGCGTGGCCTGTGCATTGAGACCGAGCCAGTCCTGTTCGTAAGTCGTGACACCCGACGACTTCAGGTACGCCGCCATGTCCTCCCAATACTGCGGGTCGGTCGCGACATTGCCCGAAATTTGATATTGCCCGCGATAAGGACTTGCCGCATCGAGCCAGCGCGCGTGCGTGGTCAGCGGAATGCCGAGGCTCGTCTGGAAGCCCGTCAGATCCGACGGGAAAATTCCGGGCGCCGCCGAGTAACTCCAGATGCCTCCATGGCTCGACCACGCGTTATCGGGACCCTTTGGATACCACCAGCTGTCGAGTTGCATCGACCCGAGCTCGATTCCGGCCGCGTCAAAGTCCGCTTTCACCGCCCGCAGCGTGTCTGTATAAGACGGCCCGCCAGGGTCGTAGTAATAGGTCGCACCGTTGTCCGTCCAATAGCTGATGGTGTTGAGCAGGGTGTCCGCATCGTTCGCGGGGCGCTGTTTGCCCGCAAGATCGGTAAGCGCTCGTCCCCATGAGTCGATCGTCTGGTTGATGCCCGGACCGTAAGCGAGTAGCGTCCGGTGCGTCATCCCCGCGGGAAGCGCCGGGATCTTACTCGAGATGCCGGCCTGAATCTCGCCGTTTGCGCCAAGTGCCGTCGCCGCGACGAGATAATCCGACGCCGGCGAAATCACGAGTGTGTTGGCCCCGCCATCAAATAAGACCCAGGGACTATCCGGCAGCAGCGCATTAAATTCCGGGAACGCGAACATCCCGTTCCATGCGAGATGAAAGAGACCCTGCGGATAGGTGCTGAAGACAGGAAACGGCGCGGCATTGGTCCCGCCGCTGAGGTAAGTGATCGCGAACATTACCAGCGGCCGGTTTGTATAAGCGCGAATCGAGCCCGACCGGCTCGACGCCCCGCTCGCGTAGTCGAAAGCAATTTCCTGATATGCGCCGATATTGTCCGCACCCGTCGCAATTATCGAGTTGGACGGCCTTGCGCCCAGCGTGCCGCCGACCTGCCATGCCACGCCCGGGAATGTTACGGAAAACGCGCCCGCCGGTGTGAAAGAAGCGGTTAAGTTGTTGAGACCCGAGATCGTGAGCTGTGCCGAGGCGGCACCGCCAAACGCGAGCACACTGGTGAGTGCTGCCAATACTTGTAACTTCACTTATGTAGTCCCCGGGCCTGTGTGTGATATATCGTACTAGACGCGGCCTTGCGAAGCAAATATTTAAGACAGGCGTAGCGGATTTCCCTGCTCGCACCACTCCTGTTCGAGCATGGCGAAGATGCGCAGATCGACCCAGCGGTCGTGCACCCACTCGGCTTCCCGCAGCAGTCCTTCTTCTCTAAAGCTGAGCCGCCGGGGAATGGCCATGCTCCGCGTGTTACCTGCTCCACAGCGGATTTCGATGCGGTGCAGACCGTAATGGCGAAAGCCTTCGGTGACGATCGCCCGGCAGGCGCGCGTCATGATGCCGCGCCCTTCCCACGCGTGGTCGAGCCAATAGCCGACACTGCTGCTCCGATGCCGGGGATCGAACGTGTGCAATCCGATCGCTCCACAAAGCCGGCCGTGAAAACGAATCTGCGTGGTGAGGCTGACGCGCGCGGCGTTGTCGCGCTCGCGCTCCTCGAGGAATTTGAGCAGGTCCGCGCCCTGGAAGTTCAAACCGGCCCAGGGAAGCCACTGCCGCAGGCGCTCGCGATTGCGATCGATCACGGCGTAGAGCTCGTCAGAATCGGCGCTCGAGACCGGACGCAGATCGATCTCGTCGTCGACGCGAATAATCATGGCTTCGATTTGGCCGGAGAGACCTGACTCCATTCGCTGTCGCCCAGACGCAGACGGACCGGAGTTGCCGCGGCAACCGGCGCATCCAGCAGCAGATTCGCCTGCCAGACATTGTCGCCGAGAAAGCTGATGGTGTCGGCCGGTGCCGACTCGCCTGCGACTTCGATCGTGACGTCCTTTGGCAGAACCGATTCCGCGGGCGATCGGAAGTAACATACCAGCGAGCCGCCGCGATTGACCGCATAGCGCAGATCGCCCGGCGGGCTGAACTCGGCGCTGCACAGCTCCGGCGACTCGATGGGAAGATTAGCGGTCGTCGTCGAGACGTCGCGCCCCAGTTCATCGAGCATCACGAACGCAGCCACGTTGCTGCGCGCACTGTTGGCTGTCCGGATGCTCACCTCATGGCGGCCCGGATCGAGACCGGGTGGGCGTAGACAGTCGGCCTGGTATCCATCAGGTCCATTCGTGACCAAAATCAATGCGTGCGTGCCATAACCGTCGACTTCGACGAACAGCGAATCGGCGGAGAGTCCGCGCTCGGTGCTTTTGAAGTAACAGCAGAGGTACTCGTCTTTTTGCGGATGGAACGTGGAGACGTAGGTCCGATTGTTGATGACCGCGTGAAGTTGCGGCGCGGCGGCTCGCGGGGCGGCGGGCGGTTCGGGCCAGTGGCGCCGGCAGACGACCGACGCCCGGTTATTCGTCACGTCCTTCAGTTCAACCTGCGCGAACCCCGCCGAGCGGCACATGCTGACGAGGCATTCGGGTGAAGGGCCGCACCAGTTGTCAACCTGGCCGCCGAGCTCGGCGCGCTCGTAGAATTCCATGACCGCGGGAATCTGACGGCTTTCGGCATTGATGACGAACGACTCGACGAGCGTGATATCGGTCGAAAGCTCGACCGCTTTTTCGAGCCCGAGCAGCGGATGCCGCAGGTGATAGAGGACTCCGAAGAAGAGCACGATATCGAAGCGGCCGAGGCGGCGCGCGGATAGCTCGTTGACGTCAAGAGTCAGGTATTCGACGCTCGAGCCGAGGAGGTCTTTCGCTTCGAGAAACGTGTCGAGAGCGATGCAATCGACGGCGACCACTTCGGCGCCGCGGCGCTCGCATTCGAAGCTGAACCAGCCATCCCACGCGCCAATATCGAGCACGCGCTTGCCGCGCAAATCGGCGGGAAGCCCGAAGAGATCGAGCCGCCTGCGGAGGTGCTCGACGGTCTGCAGGCCGGGAAGCACGCTGCCGTCGGGAAGTTCGATCGAATGGTAGCGGAAGCGGGCGTGGACGCGATCGGCGAGCCGCTGGACGCGTTCCTCGAAACCGGCGTCTCCGGCGGCGATGCGGACTTCGGGCTCACTCACAGATGCCATCTTACTTTCCGGAAAGCGGCCGCCAACAACAAAGCCAGCGTGACCAGGGCGCTGCTCACGCGGCAGAACCAGACTTCGGGAGTGGTTCCGTAATGGAGATCGACGACACAGTTACCGTTGCAGCCAGGGTCGAGAATCAACTGGCCAAGGCCGTCGCGGCGCACGGGGATTTTCCGGCCATCGACAGTGGCGCGCCAGGCCGCGTCGCCCGTCACCTGGACGGAGATCGCCTCAGTTGGCGTCATGTTCGTCTGGATAGTGGCGTGCGAAGGTCCACTCCATTGCAGGCTGGCGCCGGGAAGCGCGTTGTCATCGAGAGCCCGAACGTAGGCGCGGGTGGGGTCGAGATCGAGCGAATTGACCGGCTGGCGCGGCACGATGGCTGCCTTTGGAATCACGTAAGCGAGCGAATGGGAACGCTGCGGCACGCCGTAGATGGTGTCGCCGTCCGCGCGCCAGAGCACGGGGAGCACGCCTTCGAACTTGTTTGCGTTCACGAAAGGTTTGTAGAACTCGGTGGAGTTCAGACCGGGCACACTGATCGCCTGCGTGCCGAAGGCCTTCATCCAGAAGATGCAGACTTCGGCATCGCGCGCGCCCGCGTTCATGCCGGTGTAGAGGGCATAGACAACGATCTGCTGCACGAAATTCGGCGCCGTCGGCTCATGGCCCGCGCTGAGCTGTGGGTTATCAGAGACAAGGTTGAAGACGTAAGCGGCGTCGCCCGAGATCATCGCTCGTTGCCCGGGAAGATTGCGGCTTACCCATGAGGCGATCTTGTACTCGACGGTCCGCGAGATGTCGACGGGAACAATCAGAGAGCGAGCGAACGCGCGGTAAGCGCGCGCCTGGTGAACTGCGCCGGCCGCAAGCGCCACGATCAACACCGCCTGCACGGCGCGCGGCGAGCGCAGCGCCATCGTGGCGAGACAAGCAACTAACATTACAAGCGCCATTTCCATGTCGAGCTGATAGCGGGTCCCCTGCGGCACCAGCGTTACGTGCAGGCCGAAGTCGGCGAGCGGAAGAGCGCACATCCACAAAGCGAACATAGCGGCGAAGCGCTCGAATGGCGGGCGCTTTCTCAACGCCCACGCAACCAGAGCGGTGGTGGCGAGCAGAATCCCGAGCGCGGCATAACGGAGCGGTTCGTCGTGAAAAAAACCACCGGCGGAAAAGGCGGTGCGGCGCATGGTCGCGATCAGGGATGGCGGGAGCCAGGGCGAGCTCCAGAGCCACGCGGCCGCGCCAATCAGAGCCACGGCCGGAAAGCCGCGCCGCAGCGCCAGCGCAATCAGGAGAGAGCCGATGGCGAGCGACATCGCTCCCAGCGCATTCGACAATGCGACCGCCGCACAGGCAACGATCGCGCCGGCGAAACTGGCCGGAGTGCGGCGAACGATGGCGCGCCGCAGAAAGAGAAACGCAATCGGCAGGAGCGTAAGGGCGAGATTGTGCGGACCTTCGCCGTAGTACACCAGATTGTACAGGCGCTGCGGAGCCCAGATATCGAGGGGATGTATGCGAATCGCCGGTATCAGCATCGGCGCGGGCGAGACCAGACTGTAAGCGAGGCCGGCGAAGAAGCCCGTCTTGAGAGAGCCCGACCAGTCCGCGACAAACCAGAAAAGAGTCACGGGGCCAAGGCAGTAGGCAAACGCGAGGATCGAGTGAAATGCGCGGCCGAGGCTAAGGCCCGTTATCGAGCTGAGAGCCGCGGTGAGAGCGGGGAGCACAGGTTGGTAAGCGTTCTCGATCGGCATGCCGCCATCGAACCAGGGAAACCAGCGAAGATCGTGCCAGTGCTGCTGGAAAAAACGGCCAATGCTGATCAAAGCCGCGGCGTTGGATTCGAGATGGGTGAACTCGACGCGAAAGAGGCGGCCGCAGATCCAGAGATTCAGGAGGAACAGCGCGAGGCTAAGCAAACTCGCCTGGACGCGACGGCCGGGACGGATCACACCGGATTGTACAATCCGCGGCTATAGAAAATCGCGGCCTGAAAATGCAGGCTCAAAACTACCAGTACTAACTTTTCCTTTAGAAAATAGCTTTTAAACGTTGCTTTTCGTTATATAATTATCCATTCGGGAACGTGAGTTATCATCCATTTGGCATCAAAGTTTTCCGGAGGAACACTGCATGAAAGTACTTACTTTAGTCCTGGGCGCCTCGCTGGCTGCCCTTCCGTCAATGGCTGACGTCGTTTACAGCAGCATGCCGTCGCCGATTCCCGGTAATGTTGTCAGTCAATGCTATGAATGCGCTGAGGTGGCGGAAATCGGCCAGGGTGTTCAGCTCGCCGGCGACCAGCCCGCCACGCTCGGTTCCGCTACCGTCTTGATGAGCGACTGGGCTCTGAAATCGAACTGGCAGAACTATGGAACAGCCACCGGTTTTAACGTTCCGCTGACCCTGAATCTCTATCAGGTCGGGGCAAACAATACTGTCGGAAGCCTGATCACATCCGACACGATTAATGCGTTCATCCAGTACCGCCCGGAGGCAAGCGCGGCGTGCGCCGTGACTAACCCCGGAGACTGGCTGGCCGCCGACGGTAACTGCTACGCCGGTCTTGCTCAAACCGTCACCTTCGATCTCAACAATGTGGCCGTTCCGGGTCAATTCATCTGGGGACTCGCGCTCAACACCACCAATTGGGGCTATACGCCGACCGGCGTGCCCGGACCTTACGATTCGCTCAACGTCGGGCTGAACAGCAACCCGGACGGTGTGAGCGCCTATACGCCCTCCGTCGGAAGCGATCTCGTGCCGGGCTCGATTTACTGGAACACGCTGTATGCTCCCTATTACACCGATGGCGGAGCCGGTGGGACTGGCACCTTCAGAATCGACTCCAATTGGGCGCCTTACGACCCGGCGATTACGTTCAGCAGCTCGAATCCGACTCCTGAGCCGTCGTTCCTTCTGCTGGTCGGCGCCGGATTTGCCGGGATCTTCATCGTCCGCTATAAGTTCCGCCGGCACGCCGCGTAACAGACAGACATTACCGGTTTGCTTTGCCTTCGAGGGCCGTGAAATTCGCGGCCCTTTTTCTTTTGCGCCGTCAGTTCAATTTTGCAAGAAGCTGCCGGATATCAACCGTTACTTTTTCTGAGGGTTTCTCCCCGAGGGCCGCGGTCAATGCTTCCTTCGCTTTCGCCCGATCGCCCTTCTGAGTCAGGCTGACGGCCAGGTGATACCGGTACAGAGGGTTGTGCGGATACTGCCGCGTCAGATTATCGAAAATCTGCAGCGCGCTGTCCGTTTGCCCTGACTTCTGATAGATCCATCCTAGAGTATCGGTGAATGCCGGCTGACGGGGTTGCTTTGCGACCGCCGCCTGCGCCAGCTTCAGCGCGTCCGGCAGGCTGCCGTTTGTTTCGACGAGCAGGAAAGCGAGATTATTCATAATCGCCGGATCCTGCGGCTGCAGCGCCAGAGCGCGCCTGAAGGATTCGAGGGCTTCCTGCTTTCGGTCCAAAAGATTCTGGGCGCCCGCAATCGCTGTTTCAAAGGCGGCGCTCCCTGGCATCAATCGGTGAGCCGTCCCGAACTGCGCCAGTGCATCGGGATAATCGCCGCCGGCGCGATACGATTCGCCCAGACCGAAATAGAGCCCAGCGGCCTTCGGGCTTTTGGCAATCAGGAGCTTGTATTGTTCGATCGCAAGTTTTGTGTTGCCGGTTCGCAGCGCGGTGGCCGCCAGCAGACCGCGCAGGGCGTCGGAATCGGGCTTCTTCGCAAGTTCCTCGTTGATTGACCGAAGCGCGCGATCGAAGTCCTTTTGAGCGATCTCCGCCTCCACGATTCCCTGGAATGCCTTCACGTCGCCGGAGCCAGCCGCGAACGACTGGCGGAATTTGGCCTCCGCTTCTTTCGCACGGCCCTCGGCGAGGCTCAGGCTGCCTGCCTCGAACGATCCATCCGCGGATTTCGCTTCAGATGCGGACATCCTCCCGAGTTCCTGTTGCAATTCCTGATATCGGCCGAGCCCCAGCAGGCTCGCCGACCGCATCTGGCGTGCCGGGCTATTTTCCGGATCCGTGCGAAGAACCTCGCTGGAGTAGCGCAGCGCGGATGTAAAGTCCTGCCTCCGGATTGCGATATCCGCAAGCAGAGCGCGGGCTGCATTGGATGCGGGCGCCAGCTTGAGAGCGGCCGCGAGCTCCGGCTGGGCGCGATCAAGATCGCCGCTCAGCAGCGCTGTACGCCCGATATTCATGTGCCGGGAGGCATCCTCGGGCTTCGCCTTCACGAGCTCCTGAAAAATGGCCATCGCCGCGGCGACGTTCTCCGGCTTACCCGAGTCGGCGAGCAGAACGGCTTTCGATGTCTTCAGATCGTCGTCCGCCGGATGCTCCCGAAGAGCCGTGCCGACGAGTTTGGCGGCCTCGTCACGCTTGCCCTGGCGTGTCAGAATCTCGATCAGCCGCTTCTCGTAAACTGAGTTGTCGCCTTTGAGGTTGAGGCCGCCCCGGTAAAGCGCGAGCGCGTCGTTAGCCTTGCGGGCGGCGTAGTAAAAATCGGCCGCCTGCAACCTTCCATTGGGATATGTCTTCGGGTCGTCGATTAACGGACGCAGTGTCCGGGCGGCATCGTCGTCCTTGTGCAGCCGGATGTAGTGTTCCGCGAGCTGGAGCCGCGGACTCGCATCGCCGGGATTGTTATCGACTTTCCGCAGCAGAATTTTTTCCGCGTCGGCCATTCGATCGTGCGTCGTGTAGAACAGGTAGAGCGCGTCGTAGGCCCGCGACGCGGTCTTGTCTTTATCGATGAACCGGAGGGCCAGATCTTCGGCCTCGCGCGGCTGGTTATTTCCAAACAGGCTCTCAACCAGCGGCAGCACGACATTGGCTTGAAAGGGTTTAATGCGGTCGGCTTTCTGAAGGTATTCGACGGCGCGATCCGTCTGTTTATCCAGCAATGCCAGATCGCCCTTGAGCCGCAGAGCGTCAAAAGAGCCGGCGTCTTTCGCGAAGAACCGGTTGGCTGCGGTGTCGATCTCGTTGTACATGGCGCGCGGCCGCGTGGTGTCGGCAAGATAGATCGCGAGGGACGCGTCGGCAAGGCCGGCATTGGCCTCGGTGGAGTCGGGAAGAAGGCCGGCCGCCTTTTCCATCTCGTCGTGCGCTTCGCGCAGCTTCGACTCCCGCGCGTACATCTGGCCCAGCAGCAAGTGCGCGCGGCCGGATTGGGGTTCGATCTGGATCGCCTTGAGGAAGCTCAATTCGGCTTCCGAGTCCTTGCCGCCGGCAACCGAAGCAGTGCCCTTGTTCAGGTAATACTGCGCGTTACGGGAGCAACCCGCGAGAATGCAGATTGACAGCAGAATGGCGCGCGACGTTTTTTTAAATAAATGTTTCATTAACGACCAATTCAGTTTACATAGCCAGGGGGCCTGCTGCAGGAGCCTTGAAGGCCGGCAGAGTACCAGTACGCCGAAGCCGACTCCAGGTCGTAAAGCGACCGGTAACGGCAAGCGGTTGTACAATCAACGACAATGCCGCGAATTGCTTTCATTGCTTGCCTCCTCTTTTTTCTGTCGTTCGAGGCGGCGCCGCCGATTCGGGCAGCGCAACCCATCATCGACAACGATCGGGTCACCGTCTGGGATACGACCACAAAACTGCCGCCGGCCCAGCACGATTTCGTGGCGGTCTCACTCACTAAAAAAGGCACTGCAACACTCGGGCACAAGGGCGAAGCGCCCGGCGCGGATGGCGCGCGGACGATCGTGATCGAGCTCAAGGACCATCCCGTGCCGCCGCTCGCTAACAAGAGCGGATATCCGAATGCGTTCCCGCGCCCGCGTGTGAAGAAGCTCCTCGAAAACGATCGTTTGATCGTGTGGAGCTACCGGTGGAATCCGGGCGAACCGACTCCAATGCACTTCCACGACAAGGACGTCGTCGTGGTCTACGAAGATGACACGGCGCTCAAGTCGACGACGCCGGACGGCAAGGTCACCAACAACGAATACAAAGACGGCCAGGTGAAGTTCAACGCGCGCAACCGGACCCATACCGAGATGCTGATCCGGGGGATGGGCAGCGCGGTTATGACCGAGCTGAAATAGGCCTGTTCAGCATTCCCCAAACCAGCGCGACCGGCAGGCCGACGACGTTGCTGTACGAGCCGTCAATACGCTCGATAAACTTCGACGCGAGGCCCTGAATTCCATACGCGCCCGCTTTATCCATCGGCTCGCCGGAGGCGACGTAGTCCTCGATTTCCCTTTCGCTCAGCGGCGCGAACCATACTGCCGTCGATGCTGCTTCTGTTTCGATCCTGCCGGCGCGCTTGAGCGCTACCGCGGTCAGGACTACATGCCTGTTGCCCGAGAGCGCGCGGAGCATACGGACCGCATCGGAGGCATCCGCCGGCTTGCCCATGATTTCGTTGCCGAGCACGACCGTCGTGTCGGCTGCGAGGACGAGTTCGCCGTCAACCGCGCCCGCTTTTGCTTCCGCTAAGCGCAGTACGTATTCCCGCGGACTTTCGCCGGGCCGCGGCGTTTCGTCGATATCGGCGGCGTCAACTCGAAATTCGATTCCGGCGGCCGCGAGCAACTCGGCGCGGCGCGGCGACCTGGACGCCAGAACCAGCTTCAATGGCTCGCGTATCTCTTTTCTCCCGCCGGGATGGCGACGGCAAGAACGTTCTGCTTCGGCGGCAACGGACAGGTCGCGTACGCCGTGAACGCGCAGGGCGGATTGGTCGCTTTGTTGAAATCCAGCTCGACGCGGTCGTTCTTAGGCAGCGCGGCGTACAGGAAGCGGCCCGCGCCGTAGGTCGTGCTGGCGCTGGTCGCGTCCTTGAACATGAAGAAGAGCTCGTTGTCTTCGAGAACAGGCTCGAGGCGCACGGTCTGACCCTTCACGGAGAATTCCGCGTAGCCGGGCGAGGGCTCCTGGTCGGTCATCCCGAGAATGTTTGTGATGGCGATCGACTTCGGTTTCGGGTATGCGGTCCATTTGGCGTCGATGCGCCAGGCGTCTTCGGCCGGGAACCATTTGCAGCCGGTGAAGTCGCGCCGCGTCTCGGCGTTGGCGTCGCGCAGGCGGACGCCGGTCTTGCCGCCGCGCTCGATGACGGTCACGGTGACGCCGTTGAAGCGGAGCACGTCGGGGTGCTCCGTGATGTCGGACTTCAGGGTCCGCCCTTCGTATGTGACCGTCTTGCCGCTGATGCGAAGGCTGATCGAAGGCTTGCCCGCGCCGGGGGGAAGTTCAACGGCGTTGGCGCCGTCGTGGAGCCATGAGAGTCCGGCGACGGAGAGCCAGCCGTCGGGGGCTTTGAGCGAGGCTTCGCGTTCGGCGCGCCACTGCTGGTAGTTGACACCGGCGGCGGCGCTGAGAACGAGCGGCAGGAAAATGACAGCAATTCGCATGTTATTTCAGACGGGAGAAGTCCGTCGGGTCCATGTAGACGCTGTCGACTTTATTCTGCAGCGCGCCGTTGGTTTCGGATTCGGTGCGCACCTTCTTCCATTCGTCGTCGGCCTGAAAGGCGGCCCAGTTCTTCGTGGCGTCCTCTTTGCTCTTGTGGTCGACGATGTAGATGAGCAGGTTGTCCTTGTTGTCCTCCGGAATCCAATAGCCGATGGCATGAATGTTGTGGCGCTTAAAGATGGTTTCGGTGTGATCGCGGAAACGGGCTACGAGGGCATCGAGCTTGCCGGGATTCGCGTGGTACATGCGCAGTTCATAGACGTGGTGCGGCGATTGTGCGTCCGAGGTTACGGCCATGGTTAATCCCAATGCGGCTGCGGCGCCGAGGATGAAGGAAAGTGCGTGAGATTTCGTCATTTGTTTACGATAACTCCATTCTTTGAGTAAGATTTGCCAGCAGGGCGACGCGATCGGGTATGCGATCGATCAGGATACTCTCGTGGGCGGCGTGGGAGCCTTCGCCGACGGCGCCGAGTCCGTCGAGTGTCGGCACGCCGAGGGCCGCAGTGAAGTTGCCGTCGGAGCCGCCGCCGGTCGCGGACTCTTCAAGCTTGACGCCGAGATCTTTTGCGAGGGCGCGCGCAAGGTGGAAGAGCGCAGGCTTGCGTTCCATCGGGGGGCGGTTGAGTCCTCCGCTCACTTCGAGTTTGCAGCGCTTGTCGAAGGGTTTGAGCGCGCGGAATTTGCGGTCGAGGGCTTTGGCATCGGCGAGCGTCGGGACGCGAATGTCGATTTCAGCAGATGCTTCGGCGGCGATGACGTTGGAGCGAGTGCCTCCGGAGATGACGCCGGCGTTTACGGTGACGCCGCGCTTCAGGTCGTTGAAGGCCGCGATGGCTTCGATCTGGCGGGCCAGTTCGAGGATGGCGCTCGAGCCCTTTGCGAAATCGACCCCGGCGTGGGCAGCAATGCCGTGAACTTTGAGAGTGTAAGCGCCGATGCCTTTGCGGGCGGTTTTGACGCGGCCGTCGAGTCCGGTGCCAGGCTCGAGGACGAGAACGGCGTGGCTCTTCCGCGCAAGTTCTTCGGTGCCGGCGCGCGATACCTTGCTGCCGGTTTCCTCATCGGGGTTGACGAGCAGAACGACTTCATGGGCGACCGGAACGTCGAGCTCGACGAGCGCGCGCATGGCGAAGATGAAGAAGGCGAGGCCGGCTTTCATATCGAGGACGCCGGGTCCCCAGAGGCGGTTTTTGGCGCGGCGAAAGGGCATGGATGCGAGAGTGCCGAGGGGCCATACGGTGTCGGCGTGGCCGAGGGCGAGCACGCGGCCTTGTTTGCGGCGGGGTCCGGGTAGCTGGAATTTGCAGATGAGCGCGCAGGCTCCGGTGAAGCGCGCGGTGGCCATACCGGAGACGGCTTCGGCGATGAGGTCCATGCACCACTTGATGTCGACGGGGGAGTCGGAGGGGGACTCGCATTCGACGAGTTCGCGGATAAGCTTGATCAGGGCGGGTTGATTGCGGCGGGCCCAGGGGAGAAGGCCACAGGCGGAAGCCTGTGCCACCATCGCCTTCATACCCTATTTCAAACTTTCTTCGAAGAAGGTGGTTTCCTCTTCGAGGAGTTGTTTGTATTCGGGGCCGGAGACGTGATGGGTCTTTTGCGGGTAGACCATCATGTAGAACTGCTTGCCGGCCTTCTCAAGAGCTTCGGCCATCTGGATGGAGTTCTGGAAGTGCACGTTGTCGTCCTCAATGTTGTGGATCATGAGGAGCTTCGTGCCTTCGAGGCCTTCGGCGCTGCGGACGTCCGCGCTTTGCGTGTAGCCTTTTTCGTTTTCGTCGGGCAGGCCCATGTAGCGCTCCGTATAGATGGAATCGTAATTACGCCAGTTGGTGACGGGCGCGCCGGCGATCGCGGCTTTGATGAGTCCGGGCGCGTGGGTGATGGTGTAGAGCGTCATAAAGCCGCCGTAGCTCCATCCGTAAAGGCCGATGCGGCCAGGATCGACGAAGCCCTGGGCGAGCAGGTAGTTGATGCCATCCTTCTGGTCGGCGAGCTCGTGGGAGCCCATGTCGTGATAGATGGGGGTTTCGAAGGCATGGCCGCGTCCGGTGGATCCGCGATTGTCGAGCTGCCAGATGACGAAGCCTTTGTGGGCGAGCGCCTGGTCCCATGTGAGGCCGGTCCAGTGATTGAGGGCGTACTGCGCGCCGGGGCCGCCGTAGACGACGACGATGGCGGGGTAGCGCTTCGCGGGCTGGAAGCCGGCGGGCTTGATCATGCGGGCGTAGAGAGGCGTTCCATCGGAAGCTTTGAGCTCGACGATTTCGGTGGGGAGGATGTCGTAATCGCTGTATAGAGTGCGGTCGAGGGCGCGGAAGACGCGCGGCGCGGATCCGTCGGACTTATAAAGCGTGCGGGTGAGTGGCGATTTCAGGCTGCTGTAATCGTCGAGGTAGTAAGAAGCGTTAGGAGCGAGCGAGATGGCGTGGGTGCCGGCGGTCTTAGTCAGGCGCTCTTTGTTGGCGCCATCGAGCGAGACCGAGTAGAGTTGGCGCTCGGTGGGGGAATCTTCCGTTGAAGTGTAGTAGACGCGGCGCGCCTTTTCGTCGACGCCGGCGACGTCATCGATTTGCCAGTTGCCGGAGGTGAGTTGCTTTTCCAGCTTCCCTTCAAGGTCGTATAGGTAAAGGTGGCGGAAGCCGGAGCGCTCGCTGGTCCAGAGAAATTCGTTGCCGGAAGAAAGAAAGCGCGGGCCGGACTTGATGTTGATCCAGCGCGGATCTTCTTCGTGGAGGACGACGCGCGATGCGCCAGTGGCGGTGTCGGCGAGCAGGAGATCGAGTTTGTTCTGGACGCGATTGAGACGGACGGCGAGGATGGCGCGGCTGTCGGGGGTCCAGGCGGCGCGGGCAAGGAGGTTATCGCGGGGATCGCCCAGGTCCATCCATTTCGTGGGGCCGCCGTTGGTGGCGGAAACGATGCCGAGGCGGACGTCGGCGTTGGGATCGCCAGCTTTGGGATAGCGCTCAGGCTCGAGCACGCCGCGCGCATTGAGCAGAGACACCTGCGGGAAGACGGGCTCGCGCGCGGTGTCGAACTGCATGTAAGCGATGGAGCGGCTGTCGGGGGACCACCAGTAAGCGGTGTCGAGATCGAGCTCTTCGGGATAGACCCAGTCGGCTTCGCCATTGAGCAGGGTATCGCTGCCGTTTGTCGTAAGGCGCGTGACGATTTTGGAGCCGATCTCGAGAGTGTAGAGATCGGGTCCGCGGCGGAAGGAGACGAAACGGTTGTCGGGCGAGAGCTTGGGGTCACGCTCGACTTCGGGGGTTTGGGTCAGGGCGTCGAAATGGCCTTTCGCGATGTCGACGATGAACAGATCGCCGGAATTGGCGACCAGGAGGCGCTTGCCGTCGGAGAAATACTGGACGTCGTGTTCGCCGACGCGGCGGTTGGTCCAGTCGAAGACGGGCGGGGGCGGGGAAGGGACGGCGGCGGCCTGGATATCGGCGAGTGAGACGATGCGGTGCTCTTTGCCGGAGCGGACGTCGTAGAGGGAGAGCTCGCTGCGTTCGTCGATGATAAAGTGCTCGCCGTCGGGCGCCCAGGTGATGGCGGCGCGCGCGGTTGGGGCGTTGACGACGGCGTCGATAGTGACGGGCTTCCTTTGGGCGAGGAGAAGAGAGGCCGCCAGAAGGAGTGCCGCGAACGTCCGCATGGAATGACTTATTGTAGTCATGCGGCGAGGGGAGGCCGACAAGCGCCGGGATGAGTGCCGGCGCGGCGGGCAAAAGTGCCTGCGCCACGGGCTACTCGCAATCGGACAGCGCGGCGGATTTCGGTGGTTGAAAAAACGGAGCCATTTTCGACCGCGAAATCGGCGGGGTTGTACGAAATTCCTTCGGATTCAGCGAGCTGGGCGAGCAGGGCTTCCTCTTCGAAGGCTTTGGCGCGAGCGGCTTCGGCGTCGGCTTTCGCTTTGGCTTCGGCTGCAAGCCGGATGGCCTGGAGGCCCTGGAGTTGCTTGAGGCTGCGCGACATGTTGCCGTTGATACGGCGCTCATAGATCGAGAGCAGGTTGAGGCGGCCGGGGTCGGCGATGTAGGTGCGGGCGTGGGCGAGGGCGGTGTCGAGATCGGTGGTTTCCATGTCGCCGTCGGAGTTGTGGAAGGTCGCGGTGATGGCGAAGATGTTCTGTTCGAGGGAGCGGGCGCGGTTGATGCGCCAATGGTCCTCGGCGATGGAGAGGGCGAACTGGTGCTCGAGCGCCCCTTCTGGTTTGAGGCTGGCGATAATGGCGTCGCAGAACTGGTCGTGAGCGGTTTGTTCTTCCGGCGTGCGGACGTCGATGTGGCCGGTGAGTCCGTGGCGGATGGCGTTGAGGCGGGAGACGGATTTGCCTTCGGCGGTGCGGGGACCGGTGGACATCTGACCATTGCGGCGATTGGCGAGTATTTGCTTTTCGGTTGCCATGCGCGGACGTGCTCCTTCGCTGAGAGCAATAGCATGGAGGATGTTGGAAATCGGCCGCGGGGATGGCGGTGGAACGGGTGGGCCGGGTTGTAAGTCGCGGCTGGCGCGGGAGATGGTGAGGGCTGAAATATATTTGGCGGGTATGTGAACGGCTCGTGTGGGGTCGAGCGGGAGGATCATTTGCCGAGGTTTGCGTGCTGTCGAAAATTCTGGATTACCGGACATAAAGGAGGTTATGTGCGACAATTGCGAGCGTCAGCGTCGTGCCTGTAGTGTCCCGTAGACTATTGGATGAAATCTCTGACAGTGGTTATCTTCGTGTTGCGAGGCCGCTTTCGCTACCGATGGTTTTCTCTCCTCCTCTGCTCTCCCCACAACACCTGCCGTCCGAACTCCATATTTCAGTCCCGAAACTTACCCATTCTGAAGCGTTCATGCTGGCTTCAATATGCCGCGTGACCGGGTTTTCTTTTTCGGCGCTGGTGCGGAACGCAGCCGGCGCGGAGGCGTACTCTCCATTGCGGCCCGAAGAATACGGTTGATCCGCGTCTGATAACCTCGGCCGTTGGCCCTAAGCCAAGTCAGCACGTCCGCGTCAAGGCGGATAGTCAATTGCTGTTTCGCCGGAGGCCATGCTTCCGCCGCTTTCGTAAAGAAAGACTTGTCGAGCGGCGGAATGTCCGAATAGTCGATCTCACCATCCTTCATGCGATCAACCCTCGCCAAGTCGCTCTTGATAGATTTTTTGCTCACGTCGATTGGCCTTTCTCATGGAGATAATCCGGGTGGTATCGCCGCCGCGGGCGCGTGGGCAATGATGACCACACGACCAGCGAGCAGGCCCAGACTGATTAGCCGTTCCTCTCCATAATCGAAACGGCTATCTACGAAGGTGACGCACGGGCCGGTGAACACCTGTTCGGCATCCGCAAAATCCAGCCCATGTTTAGCGAAGTTGCTTCGGTTCTTCGCTTCATCCCATTCGTATATCATCCCACAGTGTAGCTATTTTTGTAGTTACACGCAAGGTGTTGGGATCAGTCGAGCGTTGCAGTCGGCATGGCGCGTATCCTTCTCTGCCGGCATTTTTAATCGGATGACCGCGTGGCGGCATACGCCCCGGCCTTGGCGTCCGGCGCTCATCGCCGGAGCCGGTTGCGCCGGGGGTGGCTGACTTTCTCGCCTGGTGCGACGGGCGAGGATTAGGGCGTTGGAGCGCGTCCAACCGGTAAGGGTGCCGCGGATGTCGAACTGCTGCGCGGCAAGCGCTCGGCTTTGGCAGCGAGCACAGTCGCTGAGTTTTATTCAAAGCAAAAAGGCAAATGTCCCAAATCGGCGTTAACGTCAGATTGAGGCCGATCCGCTTCGCTTTTCTCGTCCGGCCTGACGACAAAACGGGCTTGCAAAAAATCTTTCGCCTCGTCGGGAGAATTCGTGGGTGACGGAGAGCGTTAGTTCCCGTTCGGTGTCTTGGCCATGTGATCGACAACCATCACCGGCACGCCCACCTTCTTTGGCTCCAGTCTGAGCCCGAGCTGAGACTGCAAGGCGCTGAAGAGATCAGGCTGCGGTTCCGCCGCGTCGGGAGTTGCCGGCTGGACGGGATTCAGCGTCTTGCCCGGATCAATGCCACCTGAGTAGGTCAACGTGAAGTCGTATTTTGCGGTAAGCTTCGTGGCGTCCGTCACGGGGGCTTTCAAGGTTCTCCCGCAAAACTCCGCCACTTCCTGCATAGTGAACCCTTGGGCGATTGTTCGAGTGCCGGCGCCCCCATGCAGAATCACCACCCAGCGTCCTGGTTGCGGAGGCGACATTATCGGAAAGCCGTCCGCGCCCATCTTGATTGCGTGCGGGCCCCGGCCCATTGGGCTCTCAGTCTGATCGCCCGCCTCCTTCAATCTCGGGCCGCCTTTATTCACCACGAGCGCGTAGCCCGTGACCTTCTTCGTGCCGGCGTGGTACTTCAATTCGAATCGGCTGATGATGAGATTTCGCAGCATCTCCTGAAACTGTTCCTGCGTGGTGCCCGGCGGCATAGTGGCGTCAACCGCAATAACCTGTGTATCCAGCCAGCCGGGGCTTTCGATTTCGAAGTACGAGTTCCATGCCTGCCTCAACAACTGCTTCAGGCTGATCAGCGGGTAGTGAATCCGGTTGGGATCATCGGTGCCGGGACCTCCGTTATTTCTGAGGCGACTGGGATCAACGTTAGCGCCTCTGCCGATCATCACTCCGCCCTCGGTGAGGGTCACACCTTGCGGTGATGTTACGAGCTTCACGGATGCTGCGTCGAAGCTGAGTGCCTGAGCGGCAGGGGTTCGCGCAGGACCGGTTTGGGGGGCGGCAACCAGCCCGAGGGGCGACACGCCAATCACGAGCACTCCGGCGGCTGCCCAACCAGGCTTACACTTCATGCTTCAGCTCATCACGATTCTAAATCACTGTAACCGTTTTCCGGGATTCGTTTATCAGCAGGTACGTTTCAGCTCCGATCACAGGAGTATCGAAATTGAGACTCGGCCCCGGAAGGGCTCCAAGGCGGTTTGTTCGCGGTTCCACGAGCCCCGGATACGACAAACTCCCCGAGCGCCGGTTCGAGTTCATTCCTTTCTGGGGTTTTCTGGTTTTTCTGCTGTATTCCATGCGACGTGTCGATTGCCGCCGCTGTCAGACGGTGGTGGTCGATGAGGTTCCGTGGGGCGATGGGATGGGGGACGGGTGACGCAGCAGATTATCCAGACTCCTGGTGGGTTCATGGGTGTGAACAACATTGCCGTCGCCGAAATGGTCAAACTGCTCAACGAGGTCTCGCGGCGACCGCTTTCCGGCAGTATCCATCACCAAGAGTTTCGAAATAAGATCGCTAATGCCGTCAAGGATCACCGATGGCGGGGCAGATTGTTTCGCAAGCCTTGTGGAGCGCGGCGTCGTTGAACTCGGATTGGAACTAAGATGTAGCAAGTGCGCTAGTTGGGGCTGGTATTCAGTGAAGCAGCTTACTCAGGCCCAGCCCATCCATTCAAGAAGGGCTTTGGTCACCTCCGCTGGCTGCTCGGCGGGCGACATATGTCCGCATTCGTCGACTATGACGAGCTTCGAGCCGGGAATCGCGGCGGCGATTTCTTCGTGCTGCGGCACGGGGCTCCATTGGTCCTCGCGCCCGCACAGCACCAGCGTCGGGCACCGGATCATCGGCAGCACTTCGCGCGCGTTCGGTCGATCGAGCAGCGCCCGCTGCTGCGCCGCGAAACTGTCGGGTGTGGAACCGAGGACCATCTCCGTCAGCGGACCGAGCAGCGATAAATGCGCCGGATGCAGCATCGGCGGGAGCCACTCGGCGGCCATCGCGGCCATGCCCTGCCGTCTTGCGAGATCGACCAGCGCGCCGCGTTTGCCTTCTTCGGCGGGTCCGCGCGGATGGATTCCGGTGTCAAGCAGTGCGAGGCGCTCGATTCGGTCCGGCGCGCGGCGGACCATTTCCAGCGCGGCCCGCGCGCCCATCGAATGGCCCGCAACAGAAAATTTCGCGGGCGCCCGGCTCAACGCGGCATCCGCCATCGCGCCGATCGAGTCGATGTTCCGAAAGTCCGGGATGATGACGTCCGCGAACCGCCCGAACGCGCCGGTCTGGTCGCGCCAGATGAATTCGTCGCAGAGGAGCCCAGGGAGAAGGAAGACCGCCGGACGTGCGTCCACTACTTGTCCGTGAGCGCCGCAACTCCAGGAAGCTCGATGCCGGAGAGGAATTCGAGCGATGCTCCGCCGCCGGTCGAAACGTGGGTTATTTTGCCGGAGACGCCGGCGCCCTTGATCGCTTTCTCGGAATCGCCGCCGCCCACGATCGAGATCGCGCCGGAATCCGCGATCGCGCGCGCGAGCGCCACGGTGCCGCGATCGAAAGGAGGCTTCTCGAAAACTCCCATCGGCCCGTTCCAGATGATGGTCTTCGCGCCGCGAATCACCGCGGAGTATTCCGCGATGGTCTTCTCGCCGATGTCGAGCCCCATTTTGCCGTCGGGAATGGCGGCCACTGTTTCGTGGTCAGCCCCTTCCTTCAATTCCGCTGCGACGACGTGATCGACCGGCAGAACGATCTTGCCCGGAAACTGCTTCAGGAGAATCTTCGCAAGATCGAGCTTGTCGTCTTCGACCAGCGATTTGCCGACCGTTTGGCCCTGTGACTTCAGGAACGTATACGCCATCGCGCCGCCGATCAGCACTTTATCGACAACCTTCGAAAGATTCTCGATCACCTCGATCTTGTCCGACACCTTCGCGCCGCCCAGAATCGCAACGCACGGGCGCGCGGGGTTGGTCGTCGCCATCGTCATGTACTTCAATTCCTGGTCCAGGAGGAGTCCGGCGGCGGCCTGCTTCACGTAGCGAATCATTCCGACAGTCGAGGCATGGGCGCGATGCGCCGACCCGAAGGCATCGTTCACATAAACGTCGCAGAGCTTCGCGAGCTTTTCGGAGAAGGCCGCGTCGTTCGCCTCCTCCTCCGGGTGATAGCGCAGATTTTCGAGCAGCAGCACTTCGCCCGCCTTTGGAAGCATGGCTTCGACCGCAGGGCCGACACAATCCGGCGCAAGCCTGACGGCCCCGCCGAGAAGCTGTTCGAGCCGGGAGGCGACCGGCTTCATGCTCATCTCGGGGTTCGGCTTTCCTTTGGGGCGTCCGAGATGTGAAGCGAGAATGACCGCGGCGCCCTTCTCCAACGCGTATTGAATGGTCGGAATCGACGCGCGGATTCGCTTGTCGCTGGTGATCTCCTGCCCACCATTGGCGAGCGGCACGTTGAAATCCACGCGGATGAAGACGCGCTTACCGTTGAGATCGAGGTCCCGTATCGACAGTTTCGGCATTTGCAATCGAGCTTAGCGCGGCGAATATGGCGGGCGCCACGAGGTTGCGTGAGATGGGTACTTATCTGCTGGCGGCGGAATCGCGTTTTACAGCCTTGCCGTAAACTTCGATTTTCCCGATATCAGACCAGCCGCCCGGACCGTGTCCGCTTCCCGCCTGCAGGTCGGTGAAGCCGATCTCGTCAACCTTCGTCAGGTCGGGATGCTCGACCCACTTGCCATCCGCCGCCTCGACGACTTTTTTGATGTCGATTTTTCGCCAGCGCAGATCGCTCAGCGTGATCTCGGCTTCGTGCCAGTCGGCCGAGATGCCGACGGCATGATCTCCCGCGAGCCATGTGCCATCCGCCAGTTTGATCAACGGACGCAATTGGTGAAAGCCCGCGACCTTATATTCAAAGCGAAGCTTTCCCAGACCTGACAGATCGGCCAGATTGTCCTTGTCCCGCAGCGCGAAGGCGCAGGGGGAAGTGCACTGGCCGGTCCACGTGTGGGTCGGCTCAACGGTCGGCGGATTATGCTTCACGATCCAGATGCCGTGGTCGGGGCTCTTGCCGCCCACGCCGTCGCCATAGAGTTTGATTTCAAGATTTGGATTGGCCAGCGAATCCTGCGCGACCGGGTGCTCCACGTCGGCTGGCGCCTTCCACTCTTCCTTGAAAAGAAGCGGCGGCGGACCCTGCGCGAATACGCCCGCGGCGAGGGATAAAGGAGCGAACAACTTTAGTGCAATCAGGTTGCGTCTTTTCACAAGAGCCTCCGCCGGGACATGAAATTTGCATCCGGCTCAGCAAACACTATATCCTTACAGCCTGTCATGGCCCAGTGACGAAGTACTTCGACTATTTCCGGATTGGGGAAGTCCACGAGTCCGGCGGACGCACGATCACGGAGACGGACATCGTGAACTTCGCGGGCCTGTCGGGCGACTTCAGCGCGCTCCACATGGACGAAGAATTCGCGAAGACCACGCCGTTCGGGCGCCGCATCGCGCACGGTACGCTCGTCTTCAGCATCTCGATCGGGCTCGTGACGCAGATGAATCTGGTGGGCGAGTCGCTGATCGCGTTCTATGGGGTCGAGAAGCTGCGCTTCACGAAGCCAGTCTTCATCGGGGATACAGTGCGGGTGACGAAGAAGGTGTCGGAGTTGCTCGAACGCGGCGCCGGCCGCGGCGTCGTGACCTTCGCGACCACGGTGCTGAATCAACGGAATGAGCCGGTGCTGGTTTATTCGGACAAGCTGGTGGTGAAGCGGCGGGTATAAAGGTCGTAACCTTTCCTGAATTTGTAAGTAATCAGAGAAGGAGGGTGCTTGCGATTCAGACTGCTGACGCTGATCATGATTACGGCCAGTGCAGGTCTCAGCCAGGCGCCGGCTTTTGATGCGGCTTCGGTCAAGCCGGGCAAGCCAGGCGACACTCGAGGAGCCACCTTCCAGTTCACTCCAGGAGGCGCATTGAACATCACGAACGGTACGCTCAGAGACATCATCGAAACGGCCTGGAATGTTCGGGATTTCCAGATCCTGGGAGGGCCGGGATGGTTAAACTCAGAGCGCTACGACATCTCCGCGCGGAGCTCGGACGGCGGCGGTCAAGCTGAAACCCGGTTAAAGCTGCAGGTACTCCTGGCTCAACGGTTCCGCCTGCGAATTCACCATGAAATGAGGGACCTTCCGATCTACGCGCTGACAGTTGGGAAGAGCGGATCGAAGCTCGTTGAAAGCGACGCTCCGCTTCCGGCAGGATCGATAGCCGGTATTCGCGCCTCGTGCGGACAGATTGTTGGAACAACTACGTCCATGGCCAATCTTGCGGTCTATCTGGAAAGACAGTTACGGCGTCCGGTCGTCGACCGAACAGGCCTGACAGACAGGTATAGCTTTCAACTGGAGTGGACGCCCGATTCCGGCCCATGCTCAGCGGTCTCATCTGATGGGCCTTCCATCTTTACCGCACTACAGGAGAACCTTGGACTGAAGCTGGAATCGACGAAGGGCCCGGTGGAGACGATCATGGTAGATCACGCGGAAAAGGCTGACGAAAACTGACTCGGTCCGGGCAGGATGCCATCGCAGTATAATAGCGCGGTCTTGCAGTTCCGTTTCTATCCTTTGCGCTTCGAATTCATCGCGAAGGATTCGCTTTACTTCCCGCCGGGGAAAGCCGCCAACATTCTCCGCGGCGCTCTCGGTGTAATCTTTCGCCGCATCGCGTGTGTTCCTCAATGCGCTGGGGCGCGCGTCTGCGAGATGCGCGAGTCATGCCCTTACGCCCGTGTCTTCGAGCCGGCCGCCCATGATGGCGCCGCTTTCCCCAAAAGCCCCAGCGGCCTCGCCGACTGGCCTCGCCCTTTCGTGTTCCGCGCCCGTCATCTCGATGGCCGCACTATCGCGCCCGGCGATCGTTTTCACTTCGACCTCAACCTGTTTTCACTCGAGCCGAACGTGCTCGCGTGCTTCGTCCTGACTTTCGCGTCGATCGTGCAGGAAGGACTCGGTCCCCGCCGCGGCAAAGCCGAATTGCTTCAAGTCGAGCTACTCTCGGCGGAGGGCGTCCCGCAACAGATCGTCTACGAGCATTCCACCCGGACGATCGCCGCCGCACTCTCACCCGTTTCGCTCGATCTCACCCCTTGCGCAGGCGCGCCGTCGAAAATCCGCGTCGAGTTCCTCACTCCGACCGAGCTCAAGTACGAAGACCGCATCGCACCGCGCCCGGAATTCCCAATCCTCTTCGGCCGAATCCGCGACCGCGTTGCGACCCTCAGCCGGCTTTACGGAGCCGGTCCTCTCGATATCGACTATCGGGGCACGAACTCCCGCGCTGCGAGGATCACGATGACAAGCTGCCGGCTGAAGCGACAGGAAATCGAGCGCCGCAGCGGGCGGACCGGCCAGACACATTCGATCGGGGGTTTTACAGGTTCGGCCGAATACGAAGGCGACTTTACGGAATTCCTGCCGTTCGTTATTGCCGCGAAATGGACCGGAGTCGGAAGGCAGTCGGTTTGGGGCAAAGGCGAATTGGCGGTGGGCCCGATCGCGCCGGCCGGGTGCTGCTGATCAATACGAGCCAGCCCGGCGAAGTGCAGAATATCCGCGGCAGATTGAAGATCTGAGCAAAGACCTCGCCTGGACCCCGGTCGACGCCTTCTCGTTTCCTTTGTCTGGTTAAGGATCTTCTCGCAGAACCGCTCCAACGAAGACACTTTCGAAGCTGCCGTATAAACCCGGGAGCGGCGCTTCAGGCGCGATAAAGCCAAGGGGTGAGATCCAGATTGCGCTCGAAATAGTTCGCGGGCGGCAGCTTCTTCGCGTTGTACGCAAACAATGGGATATCAATTTCAGACGCCAACCCGTGGCTGCGATATGTATCCGGCAAATCGGTGCTTGTCTGGTCCAGTTCTCCAAAGACTGTAGCCCGGTCTCCAAACACGCAAATGTCTCTGATACGTGAGCAGTACAGGGAGTATCGCGCCGCGGCGGCTTCGCGAGTCAGGACGGTCTCAACGCCCGGTAGTAAAGAAAGCGCACGGATTACCTTATCGCCGGCGGCGTTGTTCAGGTACACCCACGCGGCGCCGCCGAAACCTTGATGATGCTGCAGGTAGCGATCTCGCTCGGCGGAGATCGAGACTCTGATCGGAAGAGCCATGCCGGCGAGCGTCTTATCAAGGTCGTAGCACCTTCTTTTATGGTTCATCCCGTGGTCGGCCGTGAGCAGGAAGGCGGCGTCCACACAAACTCCCGCAAGTCGGCTCGGGTCCGCGATGAGGGCCAATGCCGTTTTCAATTGAGAGCTCTCCGTCCCGGCGCCGGGACCTTGAGACTTCCTGACTACCGAGGAACCGCGACCGTCGCCTGCGGCGCGCTTTACCCGGTTTTGCGCGCCTGAAGCCATCGCCGCAAAGACTCCTGAGTCTCGCCCGACCGTCGGCCCGGCAAAAGTCCTTCCGCGCTGATATCCTCATCGAGGTCCGGCCAGTGGATTCCCGCGCCTCGCCAATGAGGGCAGAGGCCGCGAAGGGTGGCTGCGGAGTGGCTGCAACGGACGACAAGGGCGTTTATGGGGAGGTAAATCCTTTGCTTGAGGCCCGCCCGGGTCAACAAGCGTCGAGAGCGCTAGAATCGATGCATGGAGAACCATCCTGCGGAACTGCTTCGCGAAGCCCTCGCCTTGCCCGTGGAGGCGCGTTCCGCGCTGATCGATTCCCTGATTGAGAGCCTGGACGCGACCATCGACGAAGGTGCGACAGAAGCATGGAAGAGGGAGATCGAGCTTCGGCTGAAGCAGATTGACGATGGAACCGTGGACCTGATCTCCTGGAGCGCCGCACGAAGGCGCCTTCGCGGCCAACTGGAGCCGTGAGCGGCGAGTCCCTGCGAATCCACCCTGCTGCGCTGGAAGAGGC
>DASZLP010000306.1:0-20256 GCA_035552355.1 Bryobacteraceae bacterium
GGCGGTGCTGCGTTGTCGGCCCGGTGGGAACGCGCGGGATGAACGCCGGACGCAGATGATCGCTGTGAAAGCCGTGGTCGGAAAGGAGGACGACATTGGTATCCGGTCCCGCAAGCTCAAGGAGGCGGGCGAGGAAGAGGTCCATCAGGCGGTAGGCGCTGTTGACCACGTCGCTGTAGAGTTCGAATTCCTTCTCATCGACCCACTCGGGCTTCGGCGGGTGAAAGTTCATGAACGCGTGGCTGAAGTGGTCGATGCCGATGTAATAGACGGCCATTAAATCCCACGGGCTGTTATCCATGACCCAGGTGGCGGCCGCATGCGTGGTGAAGCATTCGGCCAGCAGCGTGGCGAGAACCTGCAGTCGATTCGGCTTCGAGCGGTCGATTTCCACGAGGCGGGGCACGAACAGACCCAGCACCTCATCGTCAATCGCGGCCGGATGAACCCGCAGGCCTTCGAGCTCCGGCCCGATGGATTCCGGCCATACTGTACCGCGGGGTAAAGATCCGGACCTGCCGCGGGCGAACGTCTCGGCGACGCACATCCCGCGGATGGGCTCGGCCGGATAGCTGCCGAACCATCCCACGACGTTGGTCCGCAGGCCGTTTTGCGAGGCGATGTTCCAAAGCGCTTTGGTCCGGCGAGAGGTGCTCGTAACCGGCCTGACATTGCCGGTGACGGGGTCGACCTCCGTGAAGCCCAGGATGCCATGCTGGTCAGCGGTTTTTCCCGTCGCGATGGAGTTCCAGAGCATCGGGGACAGAACCGGCTCCAGCGTCGCCAGGTCGGCTATCGTGCCGCGCTCGACCAGGCGCCTCACGACGGGCATCTCACCGCGATCGATCAAGGGATTCAATAGCTTCCAGTCAGCCGCATCCCATCCGACCAGAAGAGTTTTATGGCTCGCTGTCATGAAGTGTCAGATTTATCCCAAGCTACTCCATAGGAAATTTCCGGTATTAACCTTTTGTAGCTGTACAGGAAGATACACGTTGAGTAAAATTTTCATAAATTACCACGAGCGCCAAATCACCGGAAGGATACCCAGAAACCGTAGCGCTCGGGCTGGAGGATTCATTGAAGTTTCCGATATTTGCCGCCGCCGTTTTGTTGACCGGCTTGCGGCTTTCCGCCGCCGTTGCGGTAACGACCTGGCACAATGATCCAGGGCGCACCGGCGTTAACGCGAACGAGACGGTCCTGACAACGGCCAACGTCAATTCCGCCACTTTTGGCAAACTCTATTCTCTACCGGTTGACGGGCAAATCTACGCGCAGCCATTGTATGTGCCTGGGGTGACGATTCCGGCGTCGAATCCGGCGCACGGCATTCATAACGTTCTATATGTGGCGACCGAGAATAATTCGGTCTTTGCCTTCGACGCCGATTCAGCGACGCCGCTGATCCTGTGGCAGCGCAATTTCGGACTGGGGGTTTCGAATGTGAACGGCGTCTGGCAGATCGGCATTCTTTCCACGCCAGTGATCGATACGGGGCGGCAGGCGATCTATTTTGTCGTGGATTCGCTCGTGAACGGCCAACCGTCGTTTTCGCTGCACGCGCTGGATATCACGACAGGCGCCGACAAGGTGGGCAGTCCAGCAGTGATCGCGGGCTCGGTTCCCGGCACGGGCGACGGCAGCGTCGGCGGCACCCTGACGTTTTCGGCGGCGCAGAATCTGCAGCGACCGGCACTCCTCGAGCTCAACGGAGGCATCTTCATCGGCTTCGGCAGCCATGGGGACGAGGCGCCGTATCACGGCTGGCTCTTCGAATATGACGGCGTGACGCTTCGGCGGCTGGCGCTGAAGTGTCTCTCTCCTGACGGTTATGGGGCTTCGATCTGGCAGAGCGGCGGCGGCCTCTCGGCCGACACCGGAGGCAACATCTACTTCAGCACCGGGAACGGGACGTTCAACCCGCCGACGGGCGATTACGGCGACAGCGTGATCAAAATTCATCCGGCGGCAGGGCTCGGCATCGCCAGTTCCTTCACGCCGGTGCTCGCGGAGTTCTTTCGGGAATCGGACTACGATCTGGGGGCCGGCAACGTGGTGGTGATCCCGAGCTCCGTCGTGCAGGTTTCGCCGCTGCTGCTGACGGGCGGCAAAGACGGCCATACCTACCTGACAAATTCAGGCAACCTGGGCGGATTCCAACTGGGCCTCGGCCTCACCGATCTGGTGGCGCAGGAATGGACGGGCGTGTTCGGTCACTTCGGCGGCAACGTTTTCTACAACAACTCGCTCTACACATGGAATTCGTTCGACGTGATGCGCATCTATTCGTTCAACGGCCTTGAATTGACGCCGTCGTTCGTCGGAACCCAGGAACAGTTGCACACTCTGCAGAACGCGCCCGCCCTGTCGATTTCCGCCAACGGGATGACGGGCAACGGGGCGATACTCTGGGCGGCACACTCGCTGACCTACACGGATGGCGGGAACTATCCCGGAATCCTGCATGCATACGATGCGCAAACGGGCGCGGAGTTGTGGAACTCGAATACGGAGGCGGATGCGCCTGGCGCGTGGGCGAAATGGGTGCCGCCGACGATCGTCAACGGCAAAGTCTATCTGGCCACATTCGACAGCGGCGTGGCCGTTTATGGCCTGCGAGCGGGGCAGTGAGGGAAAGGCGATGAAAGACTCTCGCAATCACACCGGTAATCTGGAGCGGCGTCTGGCGGCCTACGGGTCGATGTCGCTGGCGCTGGCGGCGGTTTCTATCCCGCGGGCGGCGCACGCCACATCGATTACCTTCAATACAGATCTGACAACCGGAATCGGCGCGGGCAACGCAATCTTTTTCGATCCGATGACCGGCTTTGCGGGTTCAACCGCGTCGTCGAGCGATTTCGAATTGCTGACGTCGGTATTCGCGAGCGACAGCCAGTCGCCTTTTGCGAACGCATTCCTTGAGGTCGGTCCGGCAAACAATGCGAATGGAAATACTTTTGCGGCGTCGGCGCTCGGCAGCACGGGGTTCTCGTCGGTGGCGAGGCTGGCGCCGGGCGCTCTTGTCGGGCCTGGTCTGGCGTTCAGCAGCGTCGGCGCGCACCTGGCAGGCAATTCCTATTTCGCGTTCGGAAACTGGAATCCTGTGCCGGAGAGCGGCGAGGTGGGATTGCGGATGGTGCGCGGTTCCGACACGTTCTACGGATGGGCCGACATCACGGTGAACGACGATTACACGATCACGCTCGATGCATTCGGATATGACGACGCCGGCGATGCGGTGATCGCGGATCCGGCGCCAGCGCCGGAGCCCGCGTCGATTGTCCTGCTGGCGCTGGGCGCGGCGGGGATTGCGGGCTGGCGGCGCAAGACGAAGCCGACTGCACTGTAGCGCGGGCCATCGTCTCTTGATGGACCGAAATTCCGTTGCGCCTGGCGCCTTTTCGAGCGCGCCACAGAGGCCCGTCAGGATACAATCGGACGCGGGAGGTTCTCGACTTCATGCAAAAAACTCTGATTCTGATTGCCGCGGCCTGTGCGATGGCAGCGACTGCGGCGGCGCAGGAACCGCCTGCGGCAGGTGGACGCGCGGGACGCGGTGGCGGCGCCGGACGTGGAGCCGGGCCCGCGCGGCGTCCGGATGTTTTCTTCAAAGAGGAGTGGAAGGCTCCAAAAGCGGCGGGTGAAGCGGCGGTCGACGCGGCGAACGCGACCTCGAACGCGAATCTCGAGTTGAAGCTCTACGGCGTCGACGGCAAGGACATTCAGTTGACCGGCGCGGCGGGCAATCCGACGAACCCTCTTCACCTGTGGACGGGGCTGTGTGAAAACGTCTGCGCGGCCGCGTTGCGCGACAAGGACAACTACGTCGATCTGACCGGCCTCGCGATGATCCGCTGGGTCACGAAGGTGTCGGGATTCCATCAAGTGCATCCGATCCTCAAACTGGCCGACGGGACGTGGCTGGTGGGCGATCATGCGGATGGGTCGACGCTCGACTGGCACACCGACGAGTTCTCCCTCGGCGATGTGCGCTGGCGCAAGCTGAACATCGCGAAAGTGGTGACCACGGGCGACTGGATGAAGGATCCGGACCTCAGCAAAGTCGACGAGGTGGGCTTCACCGATCTGTTGCCCGGCAGCGGCCATGGTCCGGGCGGCTGGGCGGACGTGGGCGAGATCGAGGTTTACGGCAAGCCGGTCAAACGGTAAACCGGCGGAAATGCCTCATCTCCGGATCGAAGCGCCCGAGGAATGGCTGCGGGAGGATTTCATCGCGGCCACGGGCTTCGACGTCAGAAAGCTGCTCGATCATCTCGTGGGAGTGGTGACGTCGCTGCGGATGGAAAATCCGAAGGGCGGAGACCCTCCCACAGTCCCCTTTATAAATCTCACCAACCTGAAGCACGCGATCGTTCCCGTGCATTACGGGCACGTGGCGGGGGATAAAGAGAAACGGTTTCTGCATATCACGATGGCGGCGGGCAACGATACGGCGGGCCGCACGGCTGAAGTGCGGCGCCGTGTGGCGCAGGCGCTCGGGGATGAAGCGGACCATTTCATTGGTGACCTGAAGGGGCTGGCTTCGGTCACCGTCCACGTGAAGGATATCGACCGCGACCGCGGATATTCGACCACAGCCGAGCGCAGGAAGAGGCGCGAGGCTGCAGCCCAGAGCTGACTAACTTATGAGCACACCTCAAATGAACGTTTCGCCGATGCGAATTTTCGAGACGCTGCGCGCGTATCAGCAGACGGCGGCCCTGCGGGCGGCGATCGAGCTCGATATTTTCACCGCGATCGGCGAAGGCGCGACGACCGCGGCGGAGGTCGCGAAGAAGCGCGGAGCCGCCGAGCGCGGCATCCGTATGCTTTGCGACACCGTGGCCACCGATGGCTTCCTCACGAAGAAAGACGGCCATTACGGGCTCGCGCCGGAAGCGGCCGCGTTCCTGGATCGGCGATCGCCCGCGTGCATGGCGAGTGCGGCGCAGTTCCTCGCGAGCGCCGAGAACATCACGGAGTCGTTGACGACGGCCGATTGCGTCCGCAAAGGCGGAACGATCATGCAGGGTCAGGGCACGGTCGAGCCGGATAATCCGTTCTGGGTTTTGTTTGCGCGCGCGATGGCTCCGCTGATGGCGCTGCCCGCGGGCATGATGGCGGATAAAGTGGCGGGGTCGGGTCTAATGAAGGTGCTCGACATCGCGGCGGGTCACGGCATCTACGGGATCGCGGTGGCGCAGCGGAATCCGCAGGCCGAGATTACGGCGCTCGACTGGGCCTCGGTGCTCGAGGTCGCGAAGGAGAATGCGGAGAAAGCAGGCGTCGGTGCGCGGTTTCACCTGAAGCCAGGCAGCGCGTTCGACGTCGATCTCGGGTCGGACTACGACCTGATCCTGATCCCGAATTTCCTGCATCATTTCGGGCCGGCGGCGATCGAAGGCTTCCTGAAGAAGGTGCACGCCGCGCTAAAGCCTTCGGGCAAGGCTGTAACGGTGGAATTTTGTCCGAATGACGATCGCATCGCGCCGCCGACGCCCGCGCGGTTTGCCATCACCATGCTGCTGAATACCGTCGACGGCGATGCCTATACGTTGCGGGAACTGGACGCGCTGTTTAAGAAAGCCGGGTTCTCATCCAGCCGTGGAGAGATGCTGCCGACGGAACAGACCGTGATCGTGTCGGTAAAGTAACACTCGTATTTACCTGGGGCCATAGTGCGGGGCCGGCTGGCCGATTTCGTACGCGCCGAGGTCGGGGGCTTTACCGGTGAATCCGTCATTGACGTTGGGGAGGCGCATGCCCGCGTCTTCCGCCGCTGAGCCGGGGCGCAACGCGAAATCGAAATCCGACGGAGTATAGAGGATCCGGGGATCGTTCGGATCGGGCGGCGTCACCTTTCGGAAGACGTCGTAGTCGACGATGACGCTGTGGCGGTCCTGCCCGGTGGCCTCGCTGAATTCCTTCAGAGTTTTGAATTTGCGGTCTTCCTTCGAGCCGTCTTCGGCGCGGATGCGGTCCTGCGGGCTCAGGTTGGGCGGCGCCGCGTAGCGTGAGGGCACTCCGAAAGGAGGCGACATCCATTCGAACGAGAACGCCGCGCCCTCGTTGGGCCGGAAGCCGTTGTAGTCAGAGCTCGAGTAGTTGGTATACGTCTCGATCGCGAACGTCTCGGCAGTTTCGCTCTTTCCCAGAATCAGATTGTTGCGGAAGTGGACGTTCGAGATAGCGCCCAGCATTGGCTTCACCGGCGCGATAAGCGTGTTGTGGTAAAAAACGATGCCGGATGAGGTCGCGGTCAGCTTCACGGCTCCGCCTTCGGGCGCGTGATAAACGATGTTGCGGATGAAGTAGACGGGTCCGCCGAAGAGGGGTTGGACACTGAGCGCGCGGTGGCCGTGGTTGAAACAGCGATTGCGAAAGACGCGGATGTTGTGAGCGCCGCCGTCGGACTCGATGCAGTTATCTTCCATGTTGCTGATGTCGTTGTTGTAGAAGTCGATCGAGACGGGCTGGCGATCGGGGGCGGCATCGGGATTGCCGTACGTCGCGACATCGACGCCATCGTGGAAGTTCTGAATCGAGTTGTAGGCGACGACGTGACCCGATCCGTAAACTTTCACGGCATATTCGGAGACAAGCTTCGGCGGCGGTCCATACTTCTGCCAGGTGCTTCCCGTGAAGCCCATCAGGTGATCGGCGGGGAAGCGCCCGCGCATGGTGTTGTCGGCGATGTAGAAATCTCGGGACCCCGACCAGTCGGAATAAAAAGCGCGCCCGACATTCTCGATGCGGCACTTGCGGATGGTGATGCCGCTCGATCCGGCGATGTTCTTGAGTCCTGAAAGAAAAGCGAGGTCGGTGTTGCGAATGGTCAGGCCTTCGAAGTAGTTGTAGTTGGCGGCCATGACGTTGAACAGGTTGAAATTGCCATCGCCGTCGAAGATCGCTTCGCCGTCGCCCGCGGCTTTGATGACGATCGGGCGGTCGGGCGTGCCGCTGGCGGTGAGGTAGTAAGTGCCGTCGGAGGGCGCGGTGCCGCCAGCCCCGCCTCCGCCGTAGCGGAACCGGTCGTCTTTGTAGAGTCCGGCGTGCACGAGGATGATGTCGCCGGGCTCGACGCGCGGCGGATACGTGTTGAAGTTGTCGGAGTGCGAAGCGCCGGTGTTGTAGGCGGCGAGAAGTCCGGTGAAAGCGGGCTGCTGCTTCGGGCCGTCGTAGCCGGGCGGGTAGACATGGTAGGTCTTGCCTCGGGCGGCGGGAGCGGGCTCGCGGCGCGTACGCACAGTGATCGTGTTCTCGGATTTGCCGCTGACGCCATCGGGATCGGAAAGAATGAAGCGGCATTCGTATTCCGTGTCCGGCTCGAGATCGAAGATGCTGCCGGCGAACATGTTGGGCGTGACGTACTGGATGGCGTTCTCGTTGAGGCGCTCGCCGCCGATGCGGAGAAGAGGGAGTCCGTCATGCCACGCCCGGTCGCCTTTTTTGCGCCAGGAAACGGAAACGGATGAATTGCGGTTGTCGTCGCCGTCGACGCGCCATTCGAATCCGAGCGAGATGAGGGTCGAAGGCTCGGCGTGGAATTCACGGGAGACGACGCGGTCGGCCGCGGTGAGGCGAATAGCGGCGACCGCGATGAGCGTGAGGATGCGCATCTACTTTCCCACCAGGTGCGGGAGGCTGCGGTTGTTTTCCGCGCAGACGAATTCGATCAGCTCGGTGTTGGGCATGAGGCGCTGGTCGAGTTTAAAGGTCCACGGCTTCGTGAAGGTTTTCGGATCGTCGACCGTAATCTCGATTTCGAGCGTGCCGTAGTTTGGGCGGCGGAAGCGCTCGGTGATTCGCGCGTTCGTCGTGACCGGCGTGCCTTCCTCGTCGAGCCATCCCATGTCACGGAAGCCGGTGGTCTGGACAACGAGCGTGTCGCCATCCCACTTGCCCGTCGAGTAGCCGAACCACCAGGGTTCTACGTCGTCTGGATTCGGCAGCGCACGTCCGTCGGTGAAGATCTGGCGGAGCCCGTCGTTCGCTTCATAGATGATGAGGATCTCGCCGGGCATCTGGACGATCTTGCGCGGCTGCGGATGGCTGTGAAGCTGGACGGGATGGAGCGGGAGGCAGTGGGCGTCAGGATGGTCCTTGCTGTTCTCGGCGAGGCGCTGTTTGCGGAGCTCGGCGGCCCAGGGTTGCATGGGCAGGCCGTCGGCGAACAGCGAGGGAAGGTCCTGGAAGGATCGCATCGGACGGCCAGCAGGTGGAGGGGTGATGGGCGGAGCGATGCCCCGGTCCCAGATGCCGGAGAGGTCGGGGTGGCCGTCGGCGGCTTTGGGGGTTGGGCCGTCGAGGGCGACTTTGGCTGGCGGCGATGATGTGGGCCAGGCCGGCCATTGGGCGAAGAGGACTGGGGGGACCGAAGAGATGAGTGAGGCGAGGAGGAGGATCCGCGCGTTCATGGGGGACAGCGTATCAGAGTTGGCCGGAAGAATCGCTCCGCAGCGGATGGGTCAGGCAGCCGCGAGAATCCGCGCACGCGAATGCTGTTCCAGAAGGAGCGTGGAAGCCAGCAGCAGACCTACGGTAGCGTCCAGAAGCGCACGGGCAGCAGCGTTATGTCTTTCCGCTTGATTTGATGCTTCGCCAGCCGCCGACAGGTCACGAGGATTTCCCTCTCCACCCGGTCCGCGGCATCCCCGCTATGCTCGGCGATAAACCACGGATGGCCTCAAGGTCCTCCGTCGCTTGCGGCGTGAATTAAAACAGCGCATTCATCCCGGCGGCCGCAGCCGCCCGGCGCGTCTTTGCCGCAGGATCTCAATCGCCGCGTTCCCGTCGATCAGTTCACCGCGCTCGGCGTGAGCAAGACCGGTCTCGATATGGGTAGCGATGGTCTCGCGCTGCTCAAACATCCAGTCTTCGAGATCGAGCTGTTCGCGGATGATCTCAAAGACCTGATCGAGAACCTCGCCGGGATTCCGATAAAGCTCCGGATCGGACAGCCAGATCGATCACGCGCTGCTGTTCAGGCTGTTTGTTCCGGCCACGCTACACCAGCGCGTTCGTGCGCCAGGAACACAGCCAGACATAAACGCCGTTATGCGATCGATTCGCCTGCTTTACAAACTACAACGCGCCGGGATCTTGACGACCAGGACTGTCCAAACTCGCGAGCGGGCGCAGAACAGAGCTGGGTTGACTTTGGGCATCCCGGCCAATTATGCTGGGCGCGGTCCACTATGAGATACCTCCGATTCGCTTCCGTTCTCCTTGCGCTTCCGCTTCTTGCCAGCAATGTTCGGGTTTATCAGACGAACAGCGCGGGCGACGAGGTTCATGTCATCGACGCGGCGACCAATAAAGTTGTCCAGACGATCAAAGACATCGAGGTGCCGCACGGCGTCACGTTCGCCCCGGACGGCACGCGGGCATACATTACGTGCGAATCCGAAAAGACCGTCTGGGCCGTCGACACGAAGTCGGGCAAGGTGATCGCGAAGGTGCCGCTCAGTGGGCATCCTAACAATCTGTCGGTGTCGAAGGACGGCAAGCACTTATTCGTCGCGATCGCAGTGGCGCCGGGCTCAGTCGACGTGATCGATACCGTCGCGTTGAAGAATATGAAGACCGTGAAGATCAAGGGCGCGGTCCACAACACCTATGTCACGCCGGACGGAAAGTACGCGATGGCGGGCTCGGTGGCGGGCAAGACACTGACGGCTATCGATACCCTGACGCTCGAGCCGGTATGGACGATGGATTTCGACCTCGGCGTGCGTCCGATGGCGTTTGAGAAGGCACCGGATGGGTCGACCAGCCGCGTGTTCGTGCAACTCTCCGGCTATAACGGGTTCTCGGTTGTGGATTTCAAGATGCACAAGGAGATCAAGCGCATCGACCTGCCTAAGGAGCCAGGCGGCGGACATGCCGAAGGCGGCGCGCCCTCGCACGGCATCGGCATTCCCGCCGATGGGAAGACGCTTTGGGTAAACAGTTCGATCGCGAACGCGGTGTTCATATACTCCCTGCCTGATTTGAACGTGCTGGGGTATGTGAAGACCGGCGATGTGCCCGACTGGATCACCTTCACGCCGGATTCGAAGATGATCTACATCGCGAATTCGGGCGCGAACTCCGTATCGGCGATCGATATCGCGGCCCGCAAGGAAGTGGCGCGCATCCCCGTCGGTGAAGTGCCGAAGCGCAACGGCACCGTGGTGCTGCCCAACTGACGCAACTCGCGCCGAATCCAACAGGCTAACGCCTGCTCCACAATCGTACGTGCTCCGGCGAAATCGTAATTGCGAGTGCTACCTATTGCCGTGGCTGACCCAATCCGCGATGGCTTTCCATTCCGGGTCGTTTTTCGAAGCGAACTGACGGCCGCCGCCGTGGAACTTGTCACCGCCGGCGTCGGGCGAGAGCGGGTGGATCAACAGTCTGCTGGTGGCAGGATCCCCGGGCGTAACCAGATGCGAGACGCTTTCGAAGTTCTTGCGGGATTGCTCTTCGGTCCACTTCGTCGCGCCTTCGCTTAGTGGTTGCAGCCGGAATGCGCTGTTGTTGGCTTCATGGCAGACCACGCAGCGGGCGTGTCCGGGCCGCTTCTTCAGAAAGACGGGCTCGACGTTCTTCTTGTAGGCTTCGTAGTCGAGTCCCTGGGCGAAAATCACGGCGGTGGTTCCGGTCAACAGGGCCAGCAGCACGGGGATGGTTGCGATTCGCATTTCGCCGCTCATCATAACAGAAAGCTGTCAGCCGTCAGTTATCAGCCGTCAGCTAATCTAATGAGAGACGGTTGCTTCCACTGGCTTGCGGTCTGCCGGGTTGAGCTGACTGACAGCTTATTGCTAGCCTGAACCACATGTCTCGCCGGGGCGGAACAGCCGCGTACCTCGCTCTCGCGGCCGTGTGCCTCTTCTGGGGCACGACATATCTCGGAATCCGGATCGCAATCGAGACGCTGCCGCCCGCCTTCGCCATTGCCGCACGGTTCATCTCGTCGGGCGCGATTCTCCTGATCGCCGCGCGCGTACGCCGCGCTCACGTGCCGCGCGGGCGCGAGTTGTGGATGGCATGCGGGTGCGGCGTTCTGATCCTCGGGATCGGTAATGCCGCCGCGTTCTATTCCGAGCAGTTGATCCCCAGCGGCCTCGTGGGTCTGCTCTCGACCCTGTCGCCTTTTTGGATGGTCGGTATCGAGGCGCTGACGGGCGGCGAAAGATTGAACGGCACCACGATCCTCGGAATGGCGATCGGATTCGCCGGTACATCGCTGCTTCTGCTCCCGGGGAGTGGCGGATTCGGGAAGCAGGCACTCATCGGAATCGGCATCGTGCAGGTCGGGATCGTCGGGTGGACGGCCGGCTCGATTCTCCAGCGAAGGCAGAAGATCAAAGCGCATCCAATCGTGATCGGCGCAGTCCAGCAACTGGCGGCGGGGATTCTGTATGTGCCGGTGGCGCTGTTCGTGCCGGATCGCGCCGTGGTGTTCAGCTCCCGAAGCGTGCTGGCGCTTATTTACCTGATAGTCTTCGGCTCGATCGTCGGTTACAGCGCTTACATCTTCGCGATGGACCGGCTGCCGGTCGCGATCGCGTCGATCTATCCCTACATCAATGCTCTGGTCGCCATGGGCGTTGGGTGGTTGTTCTTCCGCGAACCATTCGGGTTACGCGAGACGGCTGCCATGGTCGTGATCTTCACCGGCGTGGCTGTGGTCAAGTGGCGCGGCATGACGAGAACTGCGGCATGAGTTACATCATGCCGATGTGAATGTGATCGAAGACCATCTGCGCCACTGTCTTCTTCCCGGTCAGCTCGTCGTTGTGCCGCTTGCCGTACACGAAATCCCCGATGAACCATCCCATCGCCGAACCGGCCACCACGTCCGAGGAAAAATGCTGCCGGGCGCCGACGCGCGCCACCGAAACCGTGAGCGCCAGTCCATATGCGGCCAGCGGGATAATCTTCGAGTGCGGATACTCGTGCGCCACAATCGAAGCCAGCGCCCACGTGCTGATGGCGTGGCCCGACGGAAATCCTGAGCTCCATCTGCCCGAGGGATTATCTTCAAACCGTCCCGTGCCGTTGTTCTGATACGGCCGGCTGCGGTCCGCGACTATTTTCAGAACCTCAACAGCGATTTCAGTGTCAATCAGCGTCTCGAAGGCAAGCAGGCCCGTTTCCCGCACCTTCTCATCGTGCGTACCGGCTCCAATGAAATAGAATCCCGCGCTGATGGGAATCAGCGAATAGCCGGAGCCGATACTCGATGCCCCATTGCTCACACTCACGAGCGTGCTGTTCGCCTGCGGCAGTTGGCGATCGATGGATTTGTCGGCGGCGATCAATGCTCCCGTCGCGGCGCCCATCAGGACCCACCATTTGATGTTCTTTTTGCTGGTGTGGAAAGGGCTGGTCCAGATCGCCTTCTGATCGAGGAGCACATATCGGGGCATCCGGACAAAGGGATGGAACACACCGGTCTGGTCGTAGAAATCGCGATTCTTGAGCACCTGACTGCCGGGGTTCACATCGAGGACGGAAGAGTTTTTATCCTGCGGCGGCGCCGCGTTCGCTTGGTCGTCCGGCGCACTCGCGGGCGGATCAGGCAGTTCCTCCGCGACGGCCAGCGTTCCGAACAGTGTGAGAGTTATCAAAAGAATCGGCGCGACTCTCATGCCGGATCGTGCAGCATTTCTGCGACCGATGGACGAAAATGCAGCGTTGAACGGGGCTACTTCTTCCGCCCGGCCTTCACCGGCATCAATTTGACCGGTATGAGGGCAATACTCGCATCCGGAGGCACGCCGCGAATCATCGTCCCCGCCGGCAATACCAGCGCATGCCGCAATAAGAACGGATGATCGTACGTCTGCCTGAAATTCTTCAGCCACACCAGAGGCTCGACGCTGCCGTCCGGCAATTCCGCGGTGACCTGAAAGGATGCGCCGTCGGCGAACGTTTTCGGCCACAAACCATCGAGCCTGATTGGAGACGCCAGCTTCAGATCGCCGCTCACCACGAGCTCTTTGGCGGAATGCGTCATCGCAGGCTCGGGTGCCAGCTTGGGCGCGGGCGGAAGATCTTTCTCATCGCCCTCGGGCGCGCCGCCTTCCTCCCAGTCGACGATCAGTTCGAGTTGCTCTTCGGTGAGCCCTTTGTCGTTACGGAAATCGCCGAATCCCTTCACAGCGCCCCACGGAGGCATACGCCTCTGCAGCACTTCTTCGCCGATCGCCTTCGCCCAGGGGCGCGCGTCCTTCCACGTGGCAAGCGAAAACGCCGTCCCGCCGGCGCGATGGCACGAGATGCAATGGCTGTTGAACAGCCGGACTATCTCCCGGTCGAACGTGACCTTGGTCGTGATGATGTCGTGGGCCGATAGAGGAATCGCGGCGAGAACACACAGGGCCGCTCTCAGCTTGTAATGGGCGCGTGCGAACACCGCAGTTAAATCCTATCGCAGGTTGGCGGGTTTGGGATGTACGATGATCACGGTGACCCTCGCCCAATCCGCTGTCCTGATCCTTGCGATAACGACCGTCTTCTGCGCGGCGAAGAGCGCCGGCCGTCCGTTTGGCAAAACCCCCGCCGGCGAAGAAGTGGACCTCTACACTCTCACGGACGGCAAAGGCGTGCAGGCGACTATATCCACTTACGGCGGCGTGGTGGTCTCACTCGCCGTGCCCGATCGCAACGGAAAAACCAGCGACGTCGTGCTCGGCTTCGACGACTTCAATGGTTATTTGAAGCCGCCGCCCTACTTCGGCGCTATCGTCGGACGTTACGCCAACCGCATCGGCCATGCGATGTTCACGCTCGACGGCGTTACTTACACGCTTGCAAAGAACGACGGCGACAATACGCTGCATGGCGGCCTTCGCGGATTCGACAAACGCATCTGGAAGGTCAACAACAGCAGCCCGGAGCGGCTCGAGCTTTCGTATCTCAGCAAAGACGGTGAGGAGGGCTATCCCGGAAATCTCGCAACCGTCGTGACCTATACCTTGAAAGACCACGCACTGCATATCGACTACTCGGCCACCACCGACAAACCCACGGTGGTGAATCTGACCAACCATTCGTATTTCAATCTCGCCGGGCAGGGAGAAGGCGACGTGCTCGCCCATGAGCTGACAATCAATGCGGATCGTTTCACGCCGGTGGATAAGAGCCTTATTCCGACCGGCGAGTTGCGCAGCGTGGAAGGCACGCCGTTCGATTTCCGCCAGCCGCGTACGATCGGAGAGCGAATCAATTCGACCGACGAACAAATCGCCCTCGGCCATGGATATGACCACAATTTTGTGATCAATCGCACGGGCGCGGATTTGCAGCTCGCGGCGAAGGTGTTTGAGCCCGGCACGGGACGAGTACTGGAAGTGCTGACCACGGAGCCAGGCGTGCAGCTCTATACAGCCAATTTTCTGGATGGCACGATTACGGGCAAGAACGGCAAAGTCTATGGGCGTCGCTCGGCCTTTTGCCTTGAGACGCAACATTTTCCGGATTCGCCCAATAAGCCGGAATTCCCGTCCGTGGTGCTGCGGCCCGGCGGCCGTTATCAGTCATCCACCGTTTATCGTTTTTCGGTAGATTCAAGACACTCCCCTTAGACCCCAGTACCAGTACGGCGGCCCTTTCCAATGCATTCCGGCAAATCCATAATGGGCTTGGGTGCAGCGATTCAAGCTTGCTTCGATCGCGCGGAGGCCCCAAAGGCAGGCGGCGCGTGCCTCCAAATGCGCCGCCTGGGTCACAAATACTTCACTCCATCGATGGCGTCGAGCCCCGCCGTAGAACCCTCCCGTACAGAGCACGGCAGATGTCCTGGCTATCGGAACGCCGCGCTGATAAAGAGTCCCGTTTGTATCGCACCATCGGAACAAACGTTCTCTGGTCACAGGCCTGACTTGGCGGTGCGTGTTCAGTTCCTCCAATATGCGCCGCGCGACTCCGGCGTCATCGCAGTTGGGCCGATTGCCATCCATCGTGTCGATGAAAACCTGACATTTCCTTCGCGCCTCAGCAACGTTCCTCATTGCTTCGTCACCTACTTTGGCTTCGGCGGCGGAATCACCGCGGCTCTCGCCACTGGCTCACCCGATCTCGATTGCTGCAGCCTCGCCGCTGCTTTTGCTTTCGCTTCATCAGACACCTGAATGCGGTTCTGCACCGCGATCGCTCCGCCGGCTTTTGCGAGTCTGGTGGCCACGCCTTTGTGCTGAATCACGTTCGTCTTGCCGTCGATGCGCGCCACGCCGTTGTGAACCACGACACTGAAGTGCTCCGCGTTGATCTTCGACTTAGCGAACCTCGCCTGGATATTGTGTTCGATTTGAGCGTCGGGGATTCTCGATGCGCTCGGCACCGGTTTGACAGCCGATGCGGCCTGGCTCAGCCCCGCGACCACGACGGACAGAACCAGCGTGGAGACAAGCTTGTTCACGCTCGTCAAAGAGTACATTAGAATGCGAGTTCAGGCTATTGCACTCGGCGCGACAGGGTTATACGTGGCCGGCTGCAGGCCGTCATTTTCGGTATCGGGCGATCGCGGCGAGAGCCGGGTCGGCTCCGCGGCTATACTCCTCGAAGGTCAACGGCGCTGCCAACTGGGGCATGATCGTATCGCGCTTGTCGAGCGGATGCCAGTCCTGCCAATAGTAAATCGCCGCTCGGACCGTGATGCCGCTGTTTGGCAGAGTGATCCTGCGGGAATCGCCGTAAGCGTTGCCCTTCGACCCGCTCGGCTCGCCGACGAAGACGGCATTGGTGTATTTTTCGAGCGCATCGGCGAGCATCTGCGCGGCCGAAAACGTCGCCGGACCAATGATCGCGAAGAGATGCCCTGCGCGGTCGATGCTTTCGGACTGAACGATGCTGCGGATGAGCGGAGGGATCAGCGTGCCGTTCCGCCCCTGTTCTGCCGCAGGTCGATTGCGAATTTGTCAGGCTTTGTAGCGGCAATTTCATCGTGGAGCCGTCGGGCAAAGTGCTCCAGTGTTTCATTCGGGCCATCGTTCACGATGTTGAGCTGCACATAAAGCAGGTCGCCTGGACTGTTCAAACTTGTGTGTTCAAAATGGAATGGCTCGTCGATCTTTCGGAGCCACAACGGATCGGCGCCGCCAGCAGGATCGCGGGCATCAACCCAGCCTTCCCGCGGACGGAAGAGCGTCGAGATGTCGCCGGTCATGATTTCCGCCGCGGCGAAGGGATGCAGAGTCACGTTCACGGAACCTCGTGTTGTGGCGAGGACCAGCGGCACATCATCAACACTCGACGTGATGTGCAATGCTTCGAGAACTTCCGGCATCGCCAGCAGGTATTGGGCCCAGTAGCGGGCGCCCCCTTCGTTTTCGTGGCCGATCATCGTGCACGCTGCAGCGTACGCGTCCCTCGCATCGAGATTACCGATGCGCATGACCCGCGCTCCCAGAAGTGCGCGCTGCTCGGGGCGCACCGCCCGGACATACAACTGGTCCCCGAAGTAAGTGAAAACCACCGGCAGAGTGCGAAATCCGATCTTTGGATCGCGCGTTGGATAAATATTCGTATGTCCGTCACCGACGGCGGCAACAATCCGCGCCATTTCGACGACCACTTCCGGTCTGGTGAGCGACGGGATCTTCTCGTCGAGCGCGGCAACCATGGCGTTGAAATCGGCTGCGGAAATCGCGTGATAGAGGTTCTTGTGTGTGGCCTCCAGCTCTTTCGCCATAAACCGAAGATCCTGACGCCACGCACTTGCTTCCGCGGGAGTCATCGCCACGCCTGTGGAGACCAAAAGCCAAAAAGCCAGGCCCGGGCCGATTGTTGACTTCCGTAATCCGTTCATGACGGCCCGCTCCTCCGATAATACGGCGGAAGCGCGGATTCGTTTGCCGGAAATTTTCGCGGCCTACACGTGGTCGACTTCGCGCAGCCAGTCAGGCCGCTTCAGCACTTCGCGCGGCTTACTGCCGTCGGGCGGTCCGATGACCCCGTCGCGATGCATCATGTCGAGAATGCGGGCCGCGCGGCCGTACCCGAGACGCAGCCGGCGCTGCAATGTCGAGGTCGACGCCTTGCCCATTTCGAGCACAACCCGCATGGCCTCCTCGTACATCGGATCCTGATCGCCCGAGCCGCTCTCTTCGATATCGGTCTCGCCATCTTCGCTGGGAGGGGCAATTAAATACGACTGGTCGTATTCCGGCTTGGCTTGCGCCTTCCAGAAATCGACCACCTTGTTGATTTCCGTCTCGGTGACGAACGCGCCGTGGACGCGCGTGAAGCGCGACGATCCCGGCGGAAGGAACAACATGTCGCCCTTGCCCAGCAGGTGTTCGGCGCCCATCCCGTCGAGGATCGTGCGACTGTCAACGCGCGTCGCGACACGGAAGCTGATGCGCGCCGGAAAGTTGGCCTTGATGATGCCGGTGATCACGTCGACGCTCGGGCGCTGCGTGGCGAGCACCAGATGCATGCCCACCGCGCGCGCCATTTGCGCGAGCCGCGTTACCGATTCTTCCACGTTGCGGCCTTCGAGCATCATCAGATCCGCCAGCTCGTCGATCAGGATCAGGACGTACGGCAGCGGCTTGAGCTCTTCCTTCGGCACTTCATCCGTTTCGAACAGGCTGCGCGGCTCGGCCTGCACCTTGCGGACCTTCTTGTTGTACTGATCGATGTTGCGCGCGCCCTGTTCGGCGAGCAGACGCAACCGCCGCTCCATTTCGAGCACGGCGTTGCGCAGCGCGTTGGTGGCCTTCTTCGGATCGGTGATTACCGGCGTGAGCAGGTGCGGAATGCCTTCATACATGCCAAGCTCGACGCGCTTGGGATCGACCATGATCATCTTCACTTCGTCGGGCGTCGACTTGTACAGGATCGACATGATGAGCGAGTTGATCATGACCGACTTGCCCGATCCGGTCGAACCTGCGATCAGGGCGTGCGGCATGGAATCGAGCGCGGCGACTTTGATGCGGCCGTTGATGTCCTTGCCCATCGAGATCGTCAGGAACGAGCTCGATTCCTGGAATTCGTCGGATTCGATCACCGCGCGCAGGCTGATCACTTCGCGCTTGGTGTTGGGAACTTCTATGCCGATCGTCGGTTTGCCCGGAATGCGCTCGATCAGAATGGACTCCGCCTGCAGGCCGAGGCACAGATCTTCCGTAAGCGTCGTGATGCGGCTGTATTTGATGCCCGCTTCCGGCTTGAACTCGAACGTGGTCACCACGGGACCGGGGTTGATCTGCACCACCGAGCCGAAGACGTTGAATTCCTCGAACTTCGACTTAATCGCGGATGCGGTGTTCTTGAGCTCCTGCTCGTCGAAGGCCGAGCGCACCGGCACTTCATTCAGCAGGTCGGTGGTGGGCAGGCGGTAGATAGTCTGCCGTTTGAGGGCCTCGCGTTTCACCGGCTGCGTGAACGGAAATTCCAGAACATTGGGGGCCGGCGGCTGTGTCTCGGCGAGCTGGCAGATGGGGATCTCATCGAGTATTGTCGATGACGATCCGGGCTCCGTGGCGGGCGGCGCTTCAACCGGGTCCTCCCAGGGAAGCGTTTCCGCAACCTCCGGCTGCGACCGCCGCGTGCGCTTTGTGACGGCCGGATCGGGCGCGGGTAACGCGGAAGTCGCCTGTTCATACTGCACGCGCTCTGCTTCAATCGCGCTCTCTTCCTCCGACTGCCGCCGCTCTTCCATCCTTTGGAGAGCGGCTTCGCGCCGGCGTTCCATCGAGCGCCGCCACTTCTCCTGAATGCGCGCGAAAACCATAATCAGCGGGCGGAACCAGCCACGCAGCCTGGCGAGGGTGAACGTCGAGACCAGATAGATCGAAACGACGAGCCCGGTGGCCAGCACCACGGCAGCGCCCGCCGGATTCAGCGCATGCTGCAGCGAATCGGCGACAAGGTATCCGGTGACGCCTCCCAGCAGGATCGAATGATCGAAGAACCGCCATTCGGGCAGCAGCGCCGCGGCGCCGCACGCGGAGGCGACAAGTGTCCCGCTGCCGAGCAGCTTGATAATCGGGGCTTCGACGGCTTCCGAGCGGATCCACTTCCAGCCGAGGGCGAAGATCAGCACGGGAAAGAGAAATGCCGCCAGTCCGAAAAATTGCAGGAACACGTCGGCGATGTGGGCGCCCACGGGCCCGATCAGGTTATTGGTGCGGACGATGCCGGCGACCGTATCCCATGAGGGGTCCTTCGGATGGAACGACGCCATGCTCAGCAGGAACAATATTCCCGCGGCAAGGAACAAAAATCCCGTCACCTCGTTGAGGCGTTTGGATTGACCAGGAGTAAAGAGCCTCATCCGACTGGCGGACGGAGAAGCCGGAGCAGTATTTAGTATCGCAGATCCGGGAGAGCATTTCGAAACCGCGCCGTCGTCACGGTTTCACGCGCGATTCAAGTTGTTATTTAGGAAGTTTAATTAATTAACGCCTATTATTATCGGGGAACACTGGCAATACTAGGATTATTCTGATGCCTGCTCCTCCTCTTCTGTGCGCGATGTGCGGCTCAGATCGACTTGCGCTCCGCCAAATCACTGGCTTCGAAAGGGTGATGGCGTGGTTGAGGGGAAAGAGGAAGTACCGCTGTCTGATCTGCCGGCACAAGTTCCGGGCGGTGGACAGACGGCGAATGCCGCGCGACGATGACGAAGCCTATGCACGGGCTCGCGGGGCTTGGCGTTAAGCCCCTTCGAGCTTCCCGAACCCGTCGGCTCACAGCAGCTTGAAATTGATCTCAATGGTCGCCCGCACGTCCACCGGTTGGCCGCCCTTCAGCGCGGGCCGGAAGCGCCACTGCTTCACCGCAAGGACGGCCTCTTCGTCGAGCCCCATCCCGAGTGGCTTGATAACGCGGATATCGCCGGCGCGGCCTGATGCGTCGACGACCACACTCAGGACTGCCGTGCCCTGATATTTCGCCTGGCGCGCCTTCTCGCTGTACTCGGGGTCGACCTTAAAAAGCACCGATGGGGCCGAAACGCCGCTACCCACACGGTAGACGCCAGCGGTCGCGCTCCCGGCGCGCGCGGGCCGACACTCGAGCAATACCTTGCCCGATATCGTGCCCGGCTGCTCGCCTGCGAGCGGCTGGAATCGCCAGGTCTTTACGGCACTTACGGCAGCCGCCGCCATGACCGAACCGATGGGACCCGCGGAGCCTGCCTCGCTTGTCGTTCCGTCGTCTTCCACGCGAAAAGTGACGATCGCATCGGCCGGATCATCCGGACACGTGGCCGGATCGGGGCTCGTGTAGTGGCTCAGGGAGAGGTGCACA
>DASZLP010000307.1:0-5550 GCA_035552355.1 Bryobacteraceae bacterium
TGCTGGCCAAACGAATCATCCCCTGCCTCGACGTCACCGCCGGCCGCGTGGTGAAAGGTGTGAACTTCGTGAACCTGAGAGACGCGGGCGATCCTGTCGAACTGGCTGACCGGTACAATCAGCAGGGCGCGGACGAACTGGTGTTTCTCGATATCACCGCGTCCAGTGACGCACGCGCCGTCATGGCCGATGTCGTTGCGCGCACCGCCCGCAAGATGTTTATCCCGCTGGCGGTGGGCGGCGGTATCCGTTCGATTGCCGATGCGCGCAAGATCCTCATGTCGGGAGCCGATAAAGTTTCGGTCAATACCGCAGCGATCAGAAGGCCTGAACTCATTTCCGAACTCAGTCAGGAATTTGGTGCGCAGGCCGTGATTCTGGCCATCGATGCGCGGCGCACGGGAGACAGCTGGCATGTGTTCACTCGCGGCGGCCGGGATGATGAAGGGATCGATGCCGTTGAATGGGCGGCGCGGGGCGAAGCGCTGGGGGCAGGAGAAATTCTGTTGACATCGATGGATACCGACGGTGTCCTCACGGGATTTGACTGCAGGCTATGCCGTTCCGTTTCGCGCGCGACACGCATCCCGGTGATCGCATCCGGCGGCGCGGGCAAACCCGAACATTTCGTGGAAGTCCTGACGGAGGGTGAAGCCGACGCGGCTCTGGCGGCCTCGGTATTTCACGACGGAATCTACACCGTAAACGACATCAAAGAAGAACTCGACAAAGCAGATATTCCGGTAAGACGATGATCATTCCGTGCATAGATTTGATGGGCGGCAAAGTGGTCCAGCTGGTGCAGGGGCGCGAGAAAGCACTGGAAGGCGACAGCCCCGAAAAAATGCTGGAACGCTTTTCGGCGTTCCCGCAAATTCAAGTGATCGATCTGGATGCCGCGATCGGCAGCGGAACAAACGACGATCTCGTGAAGATGCTGGCGTCGAAAGCCGTAACGCGGGTGGGCGGAGGCGTGCGCACCGTGGAGAGAGCGCAGGCGCTTCTCGAGCAAGGCGCCTTTCGCGTTATTGTCGGCACCTCGGCTTTTATTCCGACCGGTCCCAACCACGCGTTCCTGCAAGCGCTGAACGACGAGATCGGCAGGGACCGGATCGTGCTGGCTCTCGATTCCAAAGGCGGCCGCATCGTAGTTAAAGGCTGGCGCGAATCGCTCGACTTCACCGCTGAAGAAGTGATCCGCGAACTCGCGCCATATTGCGGGGGCTTTCTCTGCACCTATGTGGACAAGGAGGGCATGATGCAGGGCACGGACCTGAACTGGTTCCGCCGCCTGCGTCGCGCCACGGATCTCGAGATCACGGCCGCCGGTGGCATCACGACCCTCGACGACATCAAAGCTCTGGACGAGATGAATATCCACGCCGCGGTGGGCATGGCGATCTACACAGGCAGTCTGGATCTTAGCGAGCTTGCCCGGCTTGGGCAGCCTGATACTCTTCGTAGCCGCCCTTGAAGTCTTCGATATTCTTGCCGTCGAAGTGCCAGATTCGCGTGGCGACTTCTTCGAGAAGATCGTGATCGTGAGTGACCAGGAACAGCGTTCCATCATACTTCTGCAGCGCAATATTCAGTGCCACGATCGATTCGAGATCGAGGTGGTTGGTCGGTTCATCGAGCACCAGAACGTTCGGCTTCTGCAGCATCAACCGGCAGAACAGAATTCGCGCGGCCTCGCCGCCCGACAGCACCTCTGTTGACTTCGTGCCCTCTTCGCGCTGGAAGAGCATCTGGCCCAGTAGTCCGCGAAGCTCTTCGGTGCCGGCGGTGGGATCGTATTCCTGCAGCCAGTCGAGAATTGTCAGACCCGGCTTGATAGTGGCCCGGTGATCCTGCGCGAAGAATCCGATGGCCACTTCGTGGCCCCATTCGACGGAACCGGCGTCGATGCTGAACGGCTCATCTTCCGCACCCGGACCGTTAGCAATCAGCGACCGCAGCATCGTGGTCTTGCCGACGCCATTGCGTCCGATGAAGCCGATCTTCTCGCCGCGCGAAACGCTGGCGGTGAAGTTGTTGATGATCTGCTTGTCGCCGTAGGCTTTTGAGAGCCCTTTGATTTCCAGCGGATGCCTGCCCGAAGGCCGCTTCATGTCGAACCGGATGAAGGGCCGCGCGATATTCGATTTGGCGAGATCGCTGGACTGCAAGCGCTCGACTTCCTTCTTGCGCGAAGTCACCTGGCTGGAACGCGTACCGGCCGAGAACCGGGCGATGAACTCATTGAGCTGCGCGATTTTCTTTTCGCGCTGCTCGTTCTGCGATTCGATGCGGGAGCGGATCTGGGTCTTGGCGAGAACCATTTCGTCATAGCCGCCGGTGTAGGTGATGATCGTCTGGTAATCGATGTCGGCGATATGGGTACATACGCTGTTCAGGAAGTGGCGATCGTGCGAGATCACGATCAGGGTTCCGTCGTAGCGGTTCATGAAGTCCTGCAGCCAGTGGATCGATTCGAGATCGAGGTGGTTGGTCGGTTCGTCCAGCAGCAGCGCGAGCGGGCTTCCAAACAAGGCCTGCGCGAGAAGCACGCGAACTTTCTGGCCGCCCTGAATCTCGCTCATTTTGAGCTCATGCAGCGGTTCGGGAATGTCGAGCCCATCGAGCAGAATGGCGGCATCGCTTTCGGCGGTGTAGCCGTCGTTCTCGGCAACGACGCCTTCGAGTTCGCCCAAACGCATGCCGTCTTCATCGGTCAAATCTTCTTTGGCGTAGAGCGCGTCGCGTTCCGCCAGCGCGGCCCAAAGCGGACGGTTGCCCATGATCACGGTATCGATGACGCGATAGGCGTCAAATGCAAACTGATCCTGACTCAAAACACCGATGCGTTTGGGACGAACCACGGTGCCCTTCTGGGCATCGAGTTCGCCGGTCAGAACCTTCATGAAGGTCGATTTACCGCAGCCGTTCGGTCCGGTGAGGCCGTAGCGGCGTCCGGACAGAAAAACAGTAGAGACTTCCTCGAACAGTATTTTGGCGCCGTAGCGCATGCTTACATTGCTGACTGAGATCACGGCAGGAGGGGGTGAAATCCCAGTTTAGCAGCAGGGCTTATACATAGATCCCGGGCGCTTCATGGCCGAGGCTCTGCACATATTCGTTGTAGGTGCCCGGATAGACGCGCGGGATGCGGTCGGTGCCGCTTTCGCCGCCGAGTTCCAGCACTTTCGTTCCGAGGCCTCGCAAAAATGTGCGGTCGTGGGAGACGAAGATCATGGTGCCTTCAAAGTCTTTGAGTTTCTCGACGAGCATCTCTTTGGTGGCGAGATCGAGGTGGTTGGTGGGCTCGTCGAGCACCAGAAAGTTCGGCGGATCGTAGAGCATCCGGGCCATGGAAAGCCGCGATTTTTCGCCGCCGGAAAGAGCGCGGATCTTCTTATCCACGTCGTCTCCCGAGAACTGGAACGCACCTGCCAGCGAGCGCAGAGAGCCGAGGCCGTCGTGCGGGAAATCGTTCTGCAGCTGTTCGATTACGGTCAGGTCGGGATTGAGAACGTCGAGCGATTGCTGGGCGAAGTAGCCCATTTTGAGGCTGGCTCCGAGGCGCACTTGGCCGGAGTCGGGAGCGCTGGCGCCGGAGATCATTTTGAGCAGGGTGCTCTTGCCTGCGCCGTTCCGTCCCATCACTGCCCAGCGCTCGCCGCGGCGGATGGTAAGGCTGAAGCCGTCATAGATGACGCGCGGTCCATAGCGCTTGCTGAGTTCCTCCAGCACAGCGACCTGATCGCCGGAGCGGGGCGGAATGCGGAAATCGAAACGAACGATCTGGCGCTTTTTGGGCAGTTCGATTTTGTCGATCTTATCGAGGGCCTTGATACGACTCTGTACCTGCGCGGCCTTAGCGGCGTGAGTCTTGAAACGTTCGATGAAACGCTGCTCTTTGGCGAGCATGGCCTGTTGGCGCGCGAAAGCGGCCTGCTGATTGGTCTCGCGAATGTTGCGCTCGCGTTCGTAGAAATCGTAGTCGCCGGAGTAGGCGATGATTTCGCCAGAATCGATTTCGGCGATCTTCGAGACGATGCGGTTCATGAATTCGCGGTCGTGCGAAGTCATCAGCAGCGCGCCTTCGTAGGACTTGAGGAACTGTTCCAGCCAGATGATGGATTCGATATCGAGATGGTTGGTCGGTTCGTCCATCAGGAGGACTGCGGGACGCCCCAGCAGCACGCGGGCCAGCGCCACGCGCATTTTCCAGCCGCCGGAAAGCGCGCCGACGTCGCCGTCGATCTGGTCGTCTTTGAAGCCGAGGCCGTGCAACACTTCGCGCGCCTGCGCTTCGAGCGCGTAACCGTCGAGATGTTCGTATTCTTCCTGCACTTCGCCGAAGCGGGCCAGGATGGTGTCCATTTCATCGGCTTTATCCGGGTCGCCCATGGCGTGCTGCAGGGCTTCGAGTTCGTGGTGGAGGTCGCCCACGCGGCCGCTGCCCGCGATGGCCTCATCGAGGACGGACCGGCCGCTCATTTCTTCCACGTCCTGGCGGAAGTAGCCGATGGTCAGTTTTTTAGGGACGGAAACTTCGCCTTCGTCGGGATCTTCCTCGCCGACGACCATGCGAAAAAGAGTGGTCTTGCCTGCGCCGTTGGGTCCAACCAGCCCGACCTTTTCGCCCGGGTTGAGCTGGAAGGACGCGTCAACGAAAATCAGCTGCTTGCCGTACTGCTTGTTGATATTTGAAAAAGAGATCAAATACCAGGCTAGCAAAGCGGCTTTTATGTGAGGCTAGCCGTTGGTCTTTTCGGCGACTATGTGGATGCGGCGATTCTTCTGCCAGCAACCCTGCGTGTGCTCGCTGCAGACCGGGTTCTCCTTGCCGTAGCTGACCGTATCGAGTTGGTTTGGGGACACGCCGACGGAGACCAGGTAATCTTTGGCGGCCTTGGCGCGGGCATCGCCCAGGGCTATGTTGTATTCGGCCGAACCGCGCTCGTCGCAGTAGCCTTCGATCTGCAGTTTGTAAGTCGGATATTGATTCATGATGGTCGCCAGTTCCTTCGAATCCGCATCGAGGGTGCGGACGGCGTCGGGACGCAGGGTGTGCTGGTTGTAGTCGAAGTAAGCGTCCTGAATGCGGCCGATGAGTTCGTCGATTCTGGCGCGGGTGGCCGCATCGGGATAACGGGCAGCCGTGGGCGGAGCAGCCGGTTGAGCAGGCGTTGCGGGACGGGGCGGGGTCGGGGCCACTACGGGCGCGGGCGCCGGAGCAGGCGCAACCGGGGCGGCGGGCGCGGCGGCTACGACCTGCTTCTTCGCGCAGGCGCCGGCGAACAGGCAGAAGGTCGCGACCGCCAGGATTCGATAGGACAGAAAACGTTGCATACTTTCTGATAGCGCATTTTACTCACCAGGCAGAGGTTTCCATGTTCGGTTTCGCACAATCGGTTGTAATTGCACTTGCTTCGCTTGCACTTAGCTTCAGCTCCAGTGTTCTGGTCGGTACAGGTACGGCCGGTTTTTCGGAGACCCAGGTTGCCAATCCATACGGGATGGCGATCGGACCGGATGGCGGGCTCTACTTCTGCGATCTCGACA
>DASZLP010000308.1:0-2269 GCA_035552355.1 Bryobacteraceae bacterium
ACGCGCTATTCGTCGCCACCGGCAACTTTCCCATCTTATATATGACCTGGCTCGACGGCGTCGGCTACAAGTACGGCGCCGTGCGCGGTTTGATGATCGTCGACGCCCTCGCCAACGGACTGGGAGCTGTAGTGCTCCTCCTGGTTGCCCGTTCCGCAGCGCGCTATTTTCGCGATTCCGAACCCGCGCCGCAAACTATTGCGCCGTGACCTCTACCGCCGCGGAATGCGCGCTTTCGTTTCCCGTGCGATCGACCGCCGTGATCGTGTAGCTGTACTTCTTCCCAATCTCCACCGTGCGGTCGCTGAAATTCGGCGCATCGACCGGCCCCGCGATTCTCGCAGGCGTGCCGCCGTCGGTGGATCGGTACACCTGATACCCCGCCAAATCCTCTTCGGTATCGGGCTGCCACGCCAATTCAATTGAGTTCACACCCGCCACCGCCATCAGTCCCGCTGGCACGGCCGGAGGGAACGTATCCGCCGGTGTGACGCTCACGATCGCGGAAATCACGCTCTGCCGCAACTCTCCCACGAGCGCCTGCACGAAATACCGGTACGGCGATCCGAAGACCACCGTAGTGTCCACGTATTCCGGCTTGTCAGATTCCGCGAGGCGCTGCGGCATCGCGTCACCCGAACCTCGAAAGATGCGATAGCGCCCGCCCGCTTCACTACCAAACGAATCTACCCAGGTTAACCGCACACCTTTCGGATCTGAAACAGCTTTGACGTCGGTCGGAGTCGCCAGCGGCACGCCCACCATCAGCACCACCGGGTTGGACCACTCAGAAGCTTTCCCCTTCGGACCCGTGGCCCGCACCATCAAGGTCACCTGCTTCCCCACCCAATCTTTCGCCGGGAAATTTTGATCCACCGGGCCCGGCATCTTCGCCGGAAAGTGCAGCATTTTTGGCGAACCGCCCCCTGCCACCTGCACCTCCACCGCCTTTACGATCTTCAGAGCGAGACCATCGGTAGTGAGAGTCCCGATCGTGAACTGTAACAGGATCTGATCGCCGTACTCGGCGCTGCGCAGGTCGGTAATGCGCGTGGGAATATCCAGCGCAGGCGGCTTCGGCGGCCCTATATACGCGCAACCCGCCAGCCAGAGAATGCAAAACAGGGGAGCGGCGCGTGTCACAAAATGTAGCGGCTCAAGTCCTGATCCTTGACGATATCCGCAAGCTGCTTCCGCACGTAAGCCGCGTCGACTTTGACGACCTTCTTCTTTAGATCCGGACCGTCGAACGATACTTCTTCAAGCAATTTTTCCAGAATCGTGTGCAGTCGCCGCGCTCCGATGTTCTCCATCGATTCGTTCACGCGCGTCGCGAAGGAAGCAATCTCCTGGATGGCGTCCTCGCTAAACGTCAGCTTGATGCCTTCGGTATCGAGCAGCGCCTGATACTGCTTGATCAGCGCGTTCTTCGGTTCCTTCAGAATGCGAATGAAATCCGCCTCGTTGAGCGACTTCAGCTCCACCCGAATCGGAAAGCGGCCCTGCAATTCCGGAATCAGATCGCTGGGCTTCGACACGTGGAACGCGCCCGCCGCGATGAACAGAATATGATCCGTGCGCACAAACCCGTAGCGCGTATTTACTGTAGTACCTTCGACGATCGGCAGAATGTCGCGCTGCACGCCCTCGCGGCTGATGTCCGGGCCATGCCCGCCCTCGCGGCCCGCGATCTTATCCACCTCGTCGAGGAAGATAATGCCGCTGCGCTCCACGCGCTCGATCGCAATGCGCGTCACCTGGTCCATGTCCACCAGCTTCTGTTCTTCTTCCTGGACCAGATAATCCATGGCCTCGCCCACCCGCATCTTGCGCTTGCGCGTGCGGCCGCCGAACAAGCCCGGCAGCACGTCCTTGAGGTTGATATCCATCTCCTCCATGCCGCCCAAAGTGGAAACTTCAAACGTCGGCCCGCGCTCCTTCACATCCACTTCCACCATGCGGTCGTCGAGTTTCCCGGCCCGCAGCCGTTCCCGCAGCTTTTCGCGCGTGCGATCGACGCTCTCCGGCGCCTCGGTGGTCTCGCCCGGAGGAGGCATCAGCAGATCCAGCAGCCGTTCTTCCGCGTTCCGCTCGGCGCGCTCCCCGATTTCATTCAGCCGCTCTTCGCGCACCATGTCGATCGAAATTTCCGCCAGATCGCGGATCATCGATTCCACATCGCGGCCGACATAACCCACTTCGGTGAACTTACTCGCTTCCACTTTGAGGAAGGGGGAATTTGCGAGCTTCGCCAGGCGCCGCGCGATTT
>DASZLP010000309.1:0-8795 GCA_035552355.1 Bryobacteraceae bacterium
TTCATTCGGGATCCTTACGATCCCTTCGTGGCACCTCCATCCAGGAGACGCCGGCAGCACAAGAAAACTCCGGTGATTGCCAGGATAGCGGGCACCAGTCCTGTCATACCCCAAAAGATCTTTGTGATGCTGTCGAACCTGCCGAAATGAAGCTCTGCCAATGCCGAAAAAAGTTGATCGGCGTATCGGTCCCGCGGGTCAACGAGGCCTGCAACCCAATTGAACGCGTTCGGCCAGGCAAAGTATATTCCTGAGATCCCCCATATCAAGAGGAACCCGGCGAACCAGAAGCCCAGAGCGCTGTGAACATCCCAGTTCAACCGAGCCAGGTGCGACCGCCAGTTGACTGTCAAGCCTCGCCGCCAATTCCGCAGTCCGGGCCACCAGACGACCAGGCCGGTCAGGCAAACCACCGTGAGACAGATCGCCCCGATTCCATTGACTGCCCGGCCCGTGTCCCCGGCCAGGAGGTTCGAGTGCAGCTCGGCCAGCCACCGGATCGATCTCCATGCGGAGAGTTCGTTCCGAAACACAAGCACGCTGCCGGTCACGCTCATGAAGAACACATACATCCCGAGCGCGGCCCCTCCCCAAAGGTGTATCTGGAAAAGTGCATTTCGCAGTCGGACGCGCTCAGGGTGTTCGAGCCATATTCTCCAGAGCGATGGCGTCTTCAGCGCCGGCCGGTCATCCACAATCGGTATGGTGTGCTGTCCAGTTACGTTGCTCGCCTGCACGGCATTGACATGTTCGGTCACAGCGAACGGGACCTGTGCGCCAGAATGCGGCCGATCGCGGCTCCCACGAGCGTTGACACCACGACAACGCCGAGGTGCCAGACCAGAAGATGCGCGGCGTTCTGCAGATCGCATTTGTACTGGAGAACGGTAAGACCGAGCCATCCGGCAATCGCTCCCACCGTGGCTCCGGTCCGATTCAGATCGAGAAGCGCTCCACGGCTTACGATATAACCCGAAGCAATCGCAGCCGGAACGGCCAGCAACAGTCCCGCGCGGAGACATTGCGAGCCGCGGGCAACGAAATCGCCGGATGTTTCCCAGGGGAACAGGGCAGCGACGGCGGCGCCGAGGCCCGCGGCCGCAAGCGCGGGAAGCCACGATTGCGAAACCGGCCACGCGCTGCCAGGCCGCATCTGCCGTGCCAACGAGAGGGCAAGAAGAGCCAGGCCAACGAGCAGCAACGCACTAACCCCGACCACCTGGACCCTGCTCATCACCTGGATTCCGGCGAGATTGATGCGCATCATGATCGCGGCCGAAAACGCCACAAACAACACGACAACCGCGCATGCGATTACCCGTGACGGCGGGAGCGGACGAACCGGCTTCAGAGTCGACCTGAGCCTTTCAGCGATCCGTTGCGTGGCACCGCCCGGAACGCCGGCTGCTTGTCCAAAGCCTTCCTGCGAAAAGGTTCGATACAGGTTCCGGCAACGCGGACATGTGCCGATGTGATCCTGCGCCGCGGGAGACAATTCCGCTCCGCCTTTCAGGAGCCGTTCCTCCACCAGCCGGTCGACGGCTCTGCACTCGTGCGTGACCTGGTTCATGAGTCTGTGTCCTTCCCAATCAACTCGCGCAGCCTTACATACCCGCGATGCGCCTTCTGTTTGACCGCGCCGGGGCTCGACGAGATGGCCCGCGCCACTTCCTCAACGGTCATTCCGGAAACCTTCAGCATGATCAGTACTTCACGTTGACTCTCGGGCAGATTCTCGAGAAGGCGTGAGATTCTGTCGGTCTCCGCCGGCATTGTCCCGGCCGGGCGGTCCGGAGGCGTGTCCGTCAGGATTTCCCGTGCCTCGCGCCGGCGCCTGCGGCGATACGCGTCGAGACGCACGTGCCGAGCGATGGCGTAAATCCACGGCATCAAAGGTTCCTCTGAAGAGTAGGTGTGCCGCGCGCGATGAATCCGCATCCAGCAATCCTGCAGAAGATCCTCGGTATCGCCGGTTGTCAGATACGGCGAGGCCAGATACCTTCGGAGCGGCGGCGAGAGCCGTTGAACGAGCGTCTCCACCGCTTCGGCATCGCCTGCCTGGTAGCGAATCATCAGCGCAGGCAACTCATGTTCGCCGGGAGATGTGTCATCTCCCATCGCTACATCCGGGCTCGCTGCTGTTGTTCCTGCCATGGCTGTGCATGTGGCGCCCACTCCATCAAAACCGGGGCGCCACCGATGCCAGAGTTGCCACTGCGCGATGGCGAGTGCCGCAGTGGACGAGTGTCACGAACTCAGATTACTTCTTCGCACTGATCTTCGAGACCGTGATTGTGTCGCCTTGAACGGTACCCGTGAGGCTGACTGGTTCCCCGGCGCGCTGCGTCAGGGCCGCGAAATTCTGATTGGCGACGTTATATACCTTTCCATCGGAAACGAAGACGAATTTGCCACCGTTCTTAACGCACGCCAACGTGCAGTCCCGATCCGTCATTTTGGCGTCTTTGTGCATTTCCATCATCTTTGCATGGCTTGTGCCACACATGCTGTCGCTGATCGTACCTTCCATGGTGGCCGCCGCCGCGAATGAAGCAAAACCTGTCGCGATGAAAGTCAGGGCCAAGCTCTTGAAAATACGTTTCATAGTTACTCTCCTCTCAGTCGTATACTTCGCCGGACAGGACGTTTCGGTTACGGTCCACGCGTATTCGAGTTTCGAACCAGCGGAAGGAAATCTACATCGGCAGGATGTGAAGCAGGATGGCATCCCTGCGATTGGTTAACCGTGATTTGCAAACGTCCAGGCCGATTGACAATCGGCCGCAGATTACCAATCTCCCCACACGCGGAAAGCTGGTAACAAGAACCAGATGGTTTGTGATCAATCGCACTGTTGGTCCTGCGGTCACGAGCCAGGGAATGTCGTTTGCGGCTACAATCAGGCAGATTCGGGACTCTGCAGTGGACACATCTGCAAAGGGTATGGCTCCGGACCCCATCCGGGGATTCGGCGAATTCGGGGCGGAAGCGGGTCAGGCTTTCCGGAGCGCGTGGGAGGCTGTGCCCGAGCCGCTGATGGCCTTCGATACCGGCCAGGAGCTGATCTTTGCGAACAGCCCGGCGAGGCGTCTCCTCGCGGCCTTCGGGGTGTCGCCGCGGCCCGGCCTGCGGCGCGAGATCAAATTCTTCGATCCGGTTACGCAGGAGAGTCTGCCGCCCGAGCGGCTGCCGGTGGCAAGAGCCATGCGCGGCGAGCCGCCAGGGTTGATGGAGTTGCTGATCCGGCCGGTGAACCCGGGCACCTGCTTCTGGTTAGAATGCGACGCGCAGCCTTTTTACTGGAACGGGCCTGAGATCCGCGGCGTGGTGCTCCTGTTCCGCGATATCACCGCCCGCAAGCGCCGCGAGCTGACTCGTGATTCGACCGAACAGCTGCGCGAGTTCATCTATCAGGGCAACCTCGCCGCCATCATTCGAACGACCGTCGACGGACGCATTATCGACTGCAATGAAGCGCTGGTGAGAATGCTCGGCTATTCTTCGGCCGACGAGCTGCGCACCGTGCGTTCCCCTCAGCTCTACTGGGATGCGTCCGACCGGAGCAGGTTGCTCGAGCGTGTCAACCTCAAGCGCGAAGTGCGCGAGGCCGAGGTCAGGCTGCGCCGCAAAGACGGATCGGAATGCTGGGCGCTTCTCAACATCCGGCTTCTCGACCCACGGCCCGATCAAATCGGCGGCGATCTCGTTACCACGGCAATCGACATCACCGAGCGCCGGAACTGGGAAGAGACGCTGCGTCAGAGCGAGTCGCGTTTCACGGCCTTCATGCGCCATCTGCCCGGCGTGGCTTTCATCAAGGATCTGGACGGCCGCTACATTTACTACAACGAAGCTTCCTGGCCGCAGTTTCACAAACGTCCGGAAGACTTCGTCGGGAAGGTGGACGAACAACTCTGGCCGACCGACGATGCCGCGCGCTATCGCGAGAACGATGCGGCGGTGATTGCGGGAGGGCGCCCGGTAGAGTTCATCGAGCCGGTGACGGCGCCCAACGGGCAACGCTCATGGCTGATCTGCAAGTTCCCCATCATCGAGGACGGCAAAGTCGTGCTGGTGGGCGGAATCGGGATCGACATCACCGAACGTGCGTCACTCGAAGATCAACTCACACAGGCCCGCAAGATGGAAGCGCTCGGCCGTCTGGCGGGCGGCGTCGCGCACGATTTCAACAACCTGCTGACGGTAATTTCGGGCTATGGACAGCTTGCGATCGAGAGTCTCGGGAGTTCCCCGCCCGAGCGCCTGATGAGCTACATGCAGGAGATTCTGAACTCGGCGCGGCGCGCTTCCGGCATGACCGGACAGTTGCTGGCCTTCAGCCGCCGCCAGGCCGTGCAGCCCAGAGTGCTCGACCTGTGCGACGTGCTGCGAAACGTCGAGCACCTGTTGCAGAGAATGATCGGCGAACACGTGGATTTGCACGTCCACTGTTGTCACGAGCCATGCCTTGTGCGCGCCGACCCGCATCAGATCGAACAGGTACTGATGAATCTCGCGGTAAATGCGCGGGATGCGATGCCTTTGGGCGGCCTGCTCGAAATCGACTGCGGCCTGCTGCCGGCGCCCATCGAGCGCCCAGGCCTGCCGCACCTCGGCGTGAAGCTTGAAGTGCGGGACACGGGCGTGGGGATGGACGAATCGGTGAAGGCCCGAATGTTCGAGCCGTTCTTCACATCGAAGGACAAGGGGAAGGGCACGGGGCTTGGACTTTCCACCGTCTACGGCGTGGTTTCGCAGGCGGGCGGAGAAATCGAAGTCGAAAGCGAACCCGGGCAGGGCAGCCGGTTCCTCATCTATTTCCCGCTGGCGGCGGGGAAGGTGGAAGAACCTCCGGCGCTTTCGGCAGATGCGGCGCCGGTGGGGCTCGAGACCGTTCTGCTGGTGGAAGACGAGCCGGGTGTGCGGCTGCTCGCCGAGACCGTGCTCCGCAAACTCGGCTACAAAGTTCTGGTGGCCGACAGCGGCGAAGCGGCGCTCAAGATCTGGAAAGAGAAACAGAACTCGATCGACATCCTGCTTACAGACGTCATCATGCCGCAGATGAGCGGCGGCGATCTCGCGCATAAGCTGCGGAGCATGAATCCGCGGCTGAAGATTCTGTTCATGTCCGGGTATACGGACGACATGATCGCGAGCCACGGCGTGCTGGCGGGGGAAACGCAGTTGATTCAGAAGCCGTTCACGGCAGAGGCGCTGGGGCGCAGGCTGCGCGGCGTGCTGGATGCGTAAGGGAAAGCGAAACCTTGAACCTCTGGCAAGGATGAAAACGGATAAATCTGATTCATCCCATTCATCCGTTTTCATTCCTGCTAAGGGTTTGGTTTTATGTTTTGATTTTTTGTCAGAACGGGTAGTGCGCTTCGCCCTGCTGGATCGTCACCCACTTCAACTGCGTGAGGTCATCCATCGACCATTGGCCGCCCTCGCGGCCCATGCCGGAATCCTTGACGCCGCTGAAGGGCGCATGGGGCTCGTCGTGGATGGTCGATCCGTTGATGTGCACGGAGCCTGATTCGAGCTCGAGAGCGCAGCGCATCGCCAGTTGCAAATCGTTGGTGATGACGGCGGAGGTCAGTCCGTAACGCGTATTGTTCGCCAGTTGAATGGCGTCGTCGGCGTCGGTTGCTTTGATGACGCTGGCCACCGGTCCGAACAGCTCTTCCTGGAATACGGCCATCGTTGGACGCACGTCCGCGACGACGGTCGGGTGGAAGTAGTTGCCCTCGTATGTCCCGCCGCACACGACGCGCGCGCCATCCGCTTTCGCGGAGTCAATGCGGCTCGCGATGAAGGGGCATTGCGAGGCGCGGATGAGTGGTCCGATGACGGTGTGCGGATCGCGTGGGTCGCCGACCTTGAGCGTCTTCACCTTCGCCACGAACATCTCGAGGAATTTTTCGTAGACCGGCTCTTCGACGATGATGCGCGACCCGGCCATGCAGATCTGGCCCTGATGGATGAAGAGGCCGAAGGCGGCGGTGTCGACGGCGTATTTCAGATTCGCGTCTTTCATGACGAGCAGCGGACTCTTGCCGCCCATCTCGAGGTCGAACTTCTTGCCGCGGCGCGCGCATTCGATGCCGATATGGCGGCCGACGGCAGTCGAGCCCGTGAAAAGGATAGCTTTCACGCGCGGATCGCTGTACATGGCTTCGCCGAGAGAGGGTCCATCGCCGGTGACGACATTGAGCACGCCGGGCGGCAGTCCGGCTTTGTCGAAGATCTCGGCGATTTTCAGACCTACGAGTGAAGTCTCTTCGGATGGCTTGAGGACGAACGTGTTGCCGGCGGCAAGCGCGAAGGCCACTTTCTTCGTCGCGAGGATCAACGGAAAGTTAAATGGCGCGATGCCTCCGACGACGCCGAGCGGGCGGCGGATGGCGATCGAGATCCGTCCCGGGATATCGCAGGGCATAGTCTGGCCCATGATGCGGCGGCATTCGCCGGCGGCGGAACGCAGCACGCCGACGACATAAGACACTTCGAATTGGGATTTGCCGAACGTGGCGCCGCCTTCTTCGATCAGAAGGTCAACTACTTCGGCGCGCATGGATTCGAGAACGTCGGCGGCGCGGATCAGGATCAGCTCGCGCTCGGAGGGCGTGGTGTTCCCCCAAACGTCTTTGACGGCGTAAGCGGCGTCGATGGCGCGCGTCATGTGCTCGGGGCGGGCCATGAAGATCTTCGAGAACGCTTTGCCGCTGGCGGGGTTGACAACCGGGGTCATGGCGGCGGCGTCGACTTCGATCATGGATCCATTGATATAAGGCGCGGTCATTGCGGATGCGGCCATTTGAATCTCCAGGTTGAGGCTATCACAGAGCGCGCTCCTGTAGACACGCCACAGGGCGGCGTGTGATACTCATTTGGACAGCTTACGGAACATGGCCGATTCCAAACTCGACATACTGCAGGGCACGCTGGATCTGATGGTGATGCAGACCCTGGACGCGATGGGGCGCCTGCACGGCTATGGCATCGCGCGGCGGATCGAACAGTTGAGCGGAAACGAAGTGCTGCTGAATCAGGGGACGATCTACGCGGCGCTGGTGCGGCTGCAACAGCGCGGCTGGATCGCGGCCGAATGGGGCGTCTCCGATAACAACCGCAAGGCGCGGTTCTATTCGATCACGCGGGCGGGCCGGCGGCAATTGAAGCAGGATAAAACGCAGTGGGAGCGGCTGGCTGCCGTGATGGGCCGCGTACTCGCCGCGTCACGGGGCAAGGGATAGCCGCCGGATTCCGGCGGCACAAGCGCCGGCAGGAGTGGCCGCGCCACAATAACGGAGCTAATTCAAAGCTGCAACCGCGGGCGCGGCGGCTTCCATTACACGCGCGTGAAACTGGCGGATGAAGTTGTGGCGCGGTCCCTGAAATGGACTCATGCTGTGGGCTTTGGCATCGGCGAGGGCCCGGGAGTTATCCCATTTATCGTGCTCGATGTGATAAGCCGCGATCACGGCGCCAGTGCGGTCGGCGCCGCGCCGGCAATGAACGAAGACAGGACCGGTGGTGTTGTCTTCGAGCATCATCAGGAGCTTCGAGATTTCAGCGTCCGTGGGCGGTGTCAGTCCAGTCATCGGGACGTTTACATATCTCATGCCGTCCGCGATGACCTGCTGCGCCTCGGTTGCCGCACGCGCGTCACTCTCGCGCAGATCGATCACCGTCTTCACGCCCAGACCGGCCAGATACGCTAATCCTTCCGCCGTGGGCTGGCCGCCGCGATAGACGTGAGCGTCCACGCGATCGAAATTCGTAATACCAGGAGCATTGCCGGCCAGAACCGGCAGGGAGCACGCAAGACACGTGATAAATACACGCGCGGCATGCCTGATCCAACGGCCGGAGGCCACGGAATTCTGCATTTTTGGGATCCAGAATTACAGACGTGAAACCGTGGGGGCAGGTTGCCGGACTATGTGCGGGCGCTCACAGATTTCATGATCCACGGCGTCAGCACCACATAAACAGGTATCGCTGTCGGACGCGCGGCGCGCCGTCGAACCAACCGGCGCTCGATCAGGTGAGCGACGGCTGTCTGGACCGAGCGCTTTGAGATCCCGCTCAGCTCCGCCAGAACCGCGAGACTCATCGGAATCGACTCCCGGCCGGCGCCGTGGGTGTGCCGGTAGAGCTGCAGATAGACAAGAAAAGCGGCGCTCGAGTGGCTGTGCGCCACGAGGTCGCGCATCAAAACGTCGATGAGCCACGGATCGATTCGCATCTCTATAGCAATCCTAGCTATAGCAATGGCCGCGCATATTCGCCGCCGGGATATTGATTTCAACCACACGGGCTGGCATGCTGGCCATCATGATTAAACGGATCAAGTTCCTCGGCATACCGGTCCGCGACCAGGAGCGGGCGCTTCGTTTCTATACGGAAAACCTCGGCTTCCGCGTGTTTACCGACCAGCCTTTCAACGACAAGCAGCGGTGGATCGAGCTTACGATTCCCGGCGCGGAAACGGGCATCGTGCTGTTCACGCCGGAGGCCATGAAGACAGGATCGGGACACCCGTCAACACGTCATGGTAGGTCGACGATATCGACAAAACTTACGATGATCTCATCGCGAAAGGGGTGGAGTTTGGGGGTCCTCCGCAAAAAGGCCAATGGGGAAGCTTCGCGATCATGAGGGATTCGGAAGGTAACTCGATCGTGCTCAGTTCGAGGTAGAACCGCGCACAACGGACGCGGCTCGCGCGCCTGTGCGCTCATGTGACGAAAATCGTCGCACAATGGAATGCATGAAGCGGCATTCCTTACAAG
>DASZLP010000310.1:0-9082 GCA_035552355.1 Bryobacteraceae bacterium
GAACACCAGTTCGCCCTCTCCATCGCCGAAGATCACTGGCGCATCAACCGGGCGCGCACCCTCGAACAAAACATCTTCGCCATCACCGCGACCTTCCACAACTCCGCCGGCGACATGGAAACTGAAGACACACCCCGCGGGTGCCTTGTGCGCGATCAGGAAGCCGAGGACCTCGACACCGCCCTCGCCTACGTCCGCACCTACATCGCCGATCCCGGCCGCCTCAACCTGCTCTCGCTCTACGAACGCCGCATCCACGGCAACGTGTCGCGCAGTCTGAAGCAACTCCAGGACCTCCAGGCCGTCCGGCTTGCAGCCGAAGCCAGCGCCCGCCAACAAGCCGAAGCCGCCCGCGCCCGGGCTCTCGAAGAGGAATGCCTCCTCGCCCAACTCGCCGAAGCCGAGGGAATTCCGTACGATCCCGCCGATTCCCGCGCCCCGAATGGCTTGGTTTTTTCAAGCGACGAAATCGCCGCCGCCAGCCGCCGCAAAGCGCGCCTCGAAGCCGCCCGGCGCCTCTCCCAACCCCGTCGTGTGAACCGTACGCCCCCCTTTGACAACGGCCATGCGCCCGCATACACTACCTAACGTCCGATAGGTAAACACAAATCGAGGAGTTACCTGACCATGGTCAACGCATCCCTGTTGCGGCGCGCCGTCGCCACGCTCGCTATCGCCGCCCCGTGCTTCGCGGCATCGCTCCCCACGCCCACTTTCTCCCGCGACATCGCCCCCATCTTTCAGGAGAAGTGTCAGGACTGCCACCGCCCCAACTCCATGGCCCCCATGTCCCTCGTAACCTACGAACAAACGCGCCCCTGGGCGAAGTCCATCAGGCAGAAGGTCGCCACGCGCGTGATGCCGCCCTGGCATCTCGACAAGACCGTCGGCATCCAGAAATTTCAGAACGACACTTCACTCTCCGACTCCCAGATCGCGACCATAGTCGCGTGGGTCGACGCCGGCGCGCCGCAGGGCGATCCCAAAGACATGCCGCCCGCGAAGGTCTGGCCAGAGGACAAAGGCTGGAAGCTCGCCCGCCAGTTCGGCCAGCCTGATTTCGTCCTCAGCTCCGAGCCTTACACGATGCCCGCCAAAGGTCAGGACGTCTGGTTCAAGCCCGTCACCAACATTCCCGTCACCGAGCCGCGCTGGGTCCGCGCCGTTGAGATGCGCCCCGCCTCCGACGCCGGCCGCCGCATCACCCACCACGCCCTCGCCCGTCTCCTGCAGGAAGAACCCGGCGCGCCCGTCATCAACGACGGCAGCGGTGGCGGACCCGGATCCGCCGGCCTCCTCATGGAATGGGCCATCGGCAAGAACTACGACATCTACCGCCCCAACACCGGTAAGCTTCTTCTCCCCGGCTCGCAAATCTGGTGGGAGATGCACTACCACGCCGTCGGCGAGGAGATCCGCGATCACGTCGAGCTCGCCGTCTATCTCTATCCGAAAGGCGAGGAGCCCAAATACCGCACGCGCCTGACGCTCTTCGGCGCCACCTCCACACAGGGCAGCCAACTGGACATCAAGCCCAACTCGATCACCGAGACCGAGGGCTTCCACACACTGCCGCAGCCCGCGCGCCTCGAAAACTTCCAGCCGCACATGCACCTCCGCGGCAAGGCGATGGCGATGGAAGCGATCCTGCCGGATGGCACACGCCAGATGCTCAGCTACGTCGACCACTTCAACTTTCAGTGGATGACGAACTACATCTACGCGGATGACGCCGCGCCCGTGCTCCCGAAGGGCACCATCATCCACGTCAGCGCCTGGCATGACAACACCGCGTCAAACCCCAACAATCCCGACCCCAACCAGTGGGTCGGATGGGGCGACCGCACGGTCGACGAAATGGCGCACGCCTGGGTTAACGTCACCTATATCACCGACCAGGACTATCAGGATTGGCTCGCGAAACACAAACCGTCCCGCAACTAAATCCCATGCTGAACAACGCACGATGGTGGGACAGGCTTCAGCCTGTCGCGGTCCTGATCGCGGCCATCCCCCTCTACGCCCAGCTCCCACTCGAGCCACACCACGATTCCGGCCAGAACGTCACCGCCGCCTACGAAGGCTGGTATCACAACCCCGACGGCAGCTTCAACATGCTGATCGGCTATTACAACCGCAATCTCAAACAGGATCTCGACATCCCGATCGGTCCCAACAACCGCATAGAGCCCGGTGGACCCGACCACGGCCAGCCCACCCACTTCGTCACCGGACGCCAGTGGGGCATCTTCACCGTCACCGTACCCAAAGACTTCGGCGACCAAAAACTCACGTGGACCCTCACCGTCAACGGCTCCACCACCGAAATTCCATTCACCCTGAATCCTCTGTGGGAACTCTCTCCGTTCGTGGACGCAACGGGAAACACGCCGCCATTAGTCGGCTTCAGCGAGAAAGGCCCCTTCGCGCAAGGTCCGCGCATCACGACCGCCTCGATGACCGCGAGGACATCCGAGCCGCTCGCCCTCACCGCATGGGTGGCCGACGACGCCCGCCGCGTCCCCGGCGCGCCCGCGAGCCGTCTCCCGCCCGTCACCATCACCTGGAGTAAATTCCGCGGACCCGGCGATGTCACTTTTGATAAAGTCAGATCCGGCGCCGAGAAGGCGGATTTCCCCGCACCGCCCAACACCACATTTACAGGCAAGGTCTCCACGACCGCGACCTTCACCGAGCCGGGCGACTACGAACTGCGAGTCGCGGGAACCGACTGGTCCGGCGAGGGCGGCGGCGGTTTCCAGTGCTGCTGGACCAGCGCCCACATCAAAGTCTCAGTCAAGGGAGCCCACTAAAATGAAGCTCGCACTCTGTGCCCTGATCTTCCTTCTCCCACTCTCAGCCCAGCAACCCTCAACCCGGAAAGGCGACTGGCCCTACTACACCGCCGACCTGAAGGGCACAAAATACTCCCCCCTCGACCAGATCAACGCCTCCAACTTCAACAACCTCGAAGTCGCCTGGCGCTTCAAGACCGACAACCTCGGCCCGCGTCCCGAATACAAACTCGAAGGCACACCGCTCGTGGTCAAGGGCATCCTCTACACCACCGGCGGCACCCGCCGCTCCGTCGTCGCCCTCGACGCGAAGACCGGTGAACAGCTCTGGGTCTACCAACTCCGCGAAGGCAACCGCGCCGCCATCGCCCCGCGCCAGCTCTCCGGCCGCGGCGTCTCTTACTGGACCGACGGCCGCAACGACGACCGCATCGTCTTCGTCACCACCGGCTATCGTCTTGTTGAACTGAATGCCCGCACCGGCCAGCCCATCCCCGGCTTCGGCAAAGACGGCATCGTCGACCTCAAAGTCGGCATGATCACCGGCGCCAGCAAGCAGATCGATCTCGAAACCGGCGAAGCGGGACTCCACTCGACGCCGCTTGTCGTCAAGGATGTCGTCATCGTCGGCTCGTCTTTCAAGGAAGGCATGACGGTCGCCACCCACAACAACACCAAGGGCAATGTCCGCGCCTTCGACGCCCGCACCGGCAAGCTCCTCTGGACCTTCAACACCATCCCGCGCCCCGGCGAATTCGGCAACGACACCTGGCAGAATGGCTCCTGGGCCACCAACGGCAACACCGGCGTCTGGACTCAGATGACCGTCGACGAAGACCTCGGCCTCGTCTACCTGCCTGTCGAATCGCCGACGTCCGATTATTACGGCGGCGAGCGTCCCGGCGACAATCTCTTCGGCGAATCGCTCGTCTGCGTCGATCTCAAGACCGGCAAACGCAAGTGGCATTTCCAGATCGTGCACCATCCGATCTGGGACTACGATCTTTCCTCCGCGCCGATCCTCGCGGACATCAACGTCGACGGCCGCATGATTAAAGCCGTCGCCGTGCCGAGCAAGGAAGCGTACCTCTACGTCTTCGATCGCGTCACCGGCAAGCCCGTATGGCCCATCGAAGAACGTCCCGTGCCTCAATCGGATGTGCCCGGCGAAAAAACTTCGCCCACCCAGCCGTTCCCCACGAAGCCGCCTGCCTATGGCCGCAACTACATCAAAGTCCCCGACGACCTCATCGACTACACACCCGAGCTGCGCGCCCAGGCGAAGGACAACATCTCGCGCTACAAGAACGGCCCGATGTTCCTGCCGCCGGTCGTAGGCGATCCCAAAGGATTCCTCGGCGCCATGCAGCTCGGCAACGCAAGCGGCGGCACCAACTGGCCCGGCGCCGGATACGATCCGGAAACCCACATCGTCTATACGCAGGCCAATCAGGCCGCGGTTTCGCCGATCTCTCTGCGCACCCCGCCCGAAGGCTTCTCCGACATCCACTACGTTCTCGGACGCAACGACACCCAATTCCGCGTCTCGGAAGGCCCGGGCTTCGGCAGCGCGGCCGATGCGCCGCAGCCCGTCCGCCGCCCCGCGCCCGCGGCAGCAGCGCCGCAAGCCAACGCGGGCGGACTCACCGTTCAAGGCCTCTCGCTCGTCAAGCCGCCCTATGGCGTGATCTCGGCCGTCGATCTCGACAAAGGCGATCTCAAATGGCAGGTGCCTTATGGCGAGACTCCGGACGCCGTCCGCAATCACCCCGCGCTCAAAGGCCTCAACATCGGCAACACCGGACAGCCCGGCAGCGTCGGCCTCGTCGTCACGAAGACGCTGGTGATTCTGGGCGACAGCCAGATCACATCCGTCGGACACCCGCGCGGCGCCATGCTGCGCGCCTATGACAAAGCAACAGGGAAGGAAGTCGGCGCGATTCTGATGCCTGCGCCGCAAAGCGGATCGCCGATGACGTATTCGGTCGACGGCAAACAATACCTCGTCGTCGCTGTCAGCGGCGGCCCATACTCCGGCGAATACATCGCATACAAACTCCCGGAGGAACTGTAGTGCGGCCCGCGCTTCTCCTGCTTTCTGTCGCGCTCCTCATCTCCGCGGCTGAACAATCCGTCCGCGACGGCGTCTACACAACGGCGCAGGCGCAACGCGGCGCGGACCTCTATGCCGCCAACTGCGCCTCCTGCCACGGCATCGCCCTCACCGGAGGCGAATCCGCCCCACCCCTCACCGGCGGCGAATTCCTCTCCAACTGGAACGGCCTCACCGTCGGCGACCTCTTCGAACGCATCCGCACCACCATGCCGGCGGACCGTCCCGGCAAACTCACGCGCGACCAGGACGCCGCCATTCTCGCCCGCATCCTGCAGGCCGGCGACTATCCCGCCGGCCCCAGCGAGCTCAGCCCGAAAACCGAATACCTGAAAGAAATCCGCATCGAGGCGGCAAAGCAATGAAGCTTCTTCTCACAGCACTCACGGCCGCGGCGGCACTCGCGCAGCCCAACCCCTACACCACCATCGAGCACTGGGCCAAACTCCCCGACGGACGCCTCTGGGGCTCCACCAGCGCCGTCGACATCGACCGCGACGGACGCAGTGTCTGGGTCGCCGAGCGCTGCGGCGCCAACACCTGCGAGGGGAAGAACGACGCGCCCATCCTGAAGTTCGACGCATCCGGCAAGCTCATCGCCAGCTTCGGTGCGGGAATGCTTCTCTTTCCGCACGGCATCTCGGTCGACAAAGACGGCAACGTCTGGGTCACCGACGGCCACGCCAAAGACGGCAAGGGCTTCCAGGTTTTCAAGTTCAGCCCCGAGGGACAGGTCCTGATGACGCTCGGCAAGCCCGGCGGCGGCGACGCACCCGACTCCTTCAACGAACCGAACGACGTAGCGATCGCGCCCAACGGCGACATCTTCGTCGCCGAAGGACACACCCCCGAGAAGGGCACCGCGCGCATTGCGAAGTTCACAAAGGACGGAAAGTTCATCAGGCAGTGGGGCAGCCACGGCGCCGCTCCCGGCCAGTTCGACGTCCCCCACGCCCTTGCCTTCGATTCGCAGGGACGGCTTTTTGTAGGTGATCGAGCAAATAACCGCATTCAGATCTTCGATCAGGACGGCAAGTTCCTCGCCGAGTGGAAACAGTTCAGCCGCCCCAGCGGCATTTATATCGATCGCAACGACATCATCTATGTGACCGATTCCGAGTCGAAGGACGGCGACGGCTACGGACACAACCCCGGCTACCAGCGCGGCATCCGCGTCGGCAGCGCGAAAGACGGCACAGTAACGGCGTTCATCCCGGACCCGAAGCCCGGCGGTTCCACGAGCATGTCCGAAGGCGTCGCGGCTGACGCTGCCGGCAATGTCTTCGGCGCCGAAGTCGGCCCGAAGGACCTGAAGAAGTACGTCCGGAAGTAGCTCTTAAATCTCCAGCATCCCGGTGCTGTCGCCGAGCTTGTCCATATGAATGCCCGACTTGTCCATCACGGCAAGCAGCATGTTGGACATCGGCGTCCGCTCCGCAAACTTCACGTGCCGGCCGCCCTTAAGGTGTCCGGACCCGCCGCCAATCAGCAATAACGGAAGAGGGAAATGGTTATGTTCATTCGGATTGCTCATCGAGCTTCCGTACAGAATCATCGTGTGATCGAGCAGATTGCCGTCGCCATCCGGCGTCGCCTTCAGCCTCTCGACGAACGACGCGAGCAGTGTCACGTGATACGTGTTGATCTTCGCCAGCTTCGCGATGGTCGCCGGATTGTTCCCATGGTGCGACGTCGCATGGTGGGGCTCCGGAACACCAACTTGCGGATACGTCCGCTGGCTCAGATCGCGCGCCAGCATGAAGGTCGAGATGCGCGTAATGTCGGCCTGATACGCCAGCGCCTGCAGATCGTACATCAGCTTCGCGTGCTCTTCGAACGACTCCGGCACGCCGATCGGCGTCTCGGGCAGCACGGCGGTCGAAGCCTGCTGCTCGGCTTTCTGAATCCGCCGCTCGATCTCGCGGATGTTGTCGAGATACTCGCTGACACGCGAGCGATCGCGCGCGCCAAGCCCGTTGCCGAGTCGCGCCGTTTCTTTCGTCACCGAGTCGAGGATGCTGCGATCGGCCTGCCGGTTCGCGAGCCGCTCTTCGGTGCTCGACCCATCGCCGAACAACCGCTCGAACACGATGCGCGGATTGATCTCCATCGGCAGCGGCGTCGACGGCGTCTTCCACGCAATCGAGTTCATGTAGGCGCAGCTATAGCCGACGTCGCAAACGCCGACCAGTCCAGTGTCTTCGGTCCCAAGCTCGAGCGATGGAAGCGGCGTGTCCTGGCCGATGCGCTCGGCCGCGATCTGATCGATCGTGATGCCCGCCTGGATGTCCTCGCCTTCAGTTCGCTTCGGATGCACCCCACTCAGAAACGACGGCCCACTGCGCGAATGATCGCCGCCGCCGTCGCCCTGCGATTCAGCGGCCTTATTGGCAAGTCCGCTGATGATTGTGAGGCGGTCGCGATAAGGCGCGAGCGGCTGCAGAATCTGCGTGAACTCGAAACCCGTGCCCTCGGCCGCCGGTGTGAACTTATCCATCACCGCGCCATGCGGCACATAGATAAAGCAGAGCCGGCTCTTCGGATTCGCGGCCGTCGCGGCCAGCGCCGTGCTCGCGGGAATCATCGAATCCAGCAGCGGGAGAGAAACCGCCGCGCCCATGCCGCGCAGGAACGCGCGCCGTGGCAAGTGCTTTTTGGTGATCAGTCGCATTCAGTCTCCTTGCTTGTCCGCTTCCTGCGCCCGCCGCATCTGGAAGGGCGCGCTCTTCACTACCCCCAGCACGAGCGTCGAGAAGCGGTAGTTGTTGCGCGCCGCCTCGTGCACGATCGCGCGGATCGCCGGCATGTCGTAGTATTCCACGCCGCGCCCAAGCGCATAGGTCATCAGCTTTTCGGTCATCGTCCCGACGAACACGTTTGGACGGCTCAGCAGCGCGTTGCGCAAATCGGCGATCCCGTTGACTTTCGTGCCGTCGGCAAGCTGGCCGGAGGCGTCAATCTTCGTGCCGTCCTCGCCGAGCGTACGCCACGCGCCGACGGCGTCAAAATTATCGAGCGCGAAGCCGAGCGGATCGAGAACCTTGTGGCACCCTGCGCACGCGGCGTCCGCGCGATGGGCCTCCATCCGCTCGCGCACGGTCATCGGCTTGCTGCCGGACGTGTTTTCCTTCAGCGGCGGAACACCCGCGGGCGGCGGATTCGGCGGCGTCCCCAGCACGTTCTCGAGCAGCCACTTGCCCCGCTGCACCGGAGACGTGCGCGTCGCGATCGAGGTCACCGTCAGCAGGCTGCCCTGGCCGAGAAGCCCGCGCCGTGCGTCGTCGGTCACGGTCACGCGGCGGAACTGGCTGCCGTAAACATTCGGGATGCCGTAATGCCGCGCCAGCCGTTCGTTGACAAACGTATAATTCGCGTTCAGCAGGTCGAGGACGTTGTGGTCCTCATGCATGATGCTGCCGAAGAAGAGCTCAGTTTCTTTTTTGAAGGACGTGCGCAGGTTGTCGTCGAAATTGGGGAAAAGTTCGAAGTCCGGCGCGACACTCCGCAGGTTTCGCAGATAGAGCCACTGGCCCGCGAAGTTGTCGATTATCGCTTCCGACCGCGCATCCGCCAGCATTCGCCGGACCTGCTGCTCAAGCACAGCCGTGTTGTGCAGTTTGTTCTGGCTTGCGAGATTGAGCAACTCTTCGTCGGGGATGCTGCTCCAGATGAAGAACGAAAGCCGCGAAGCAAGATCGAGATCGCTGATCCGGTAATTCGTGTCGGGCTGGGTATTCGCGGGATCGCGCTCGAACCGGAACACGAACTGCGGACTCGCCAGAATGCGCCGCAGCGCCATCTCGATGCCGCTTTCAAAATCACCCTTATTGCGGCCTTTCTGATAGAAGCCAAGCAGCGTCTCGAGATCGGTATCGCTCACAGGCTCGCGATAGGCATGCCGCGCGAGCGTCGAGACGATCTTCCGCGCGCAGGGCATCTCCTCTGCTGCTGTCGCCGGATGGCACGAGAAAATCTTCCGGCGGCTGGGCGTGTCGCCCGCGCCTTTGGCATTGAACGGCCCGCCGATGCTGACACTGAGCACATGCGGCAGTCCCTTGGGATCGCTCGGGTCGAACGTGGTGCGCTCGAAAGGCTGGACAAGATCCTCCGCCGGCGCCATCGTCCTTGCGAGAAACGCGGCAGTCACCGTCTGCGGACCAGCTTTGACGAAGAG
>DASZLP010000311.1:0-26280 GCA_035552355.1 Bryobacteraceae bacterium
GCTCGCGCCGTAGGGGATGCCCTTGAACACCTTTATCCCGTTGACTTCGACGCCGCGGACTTTACCGTAAGCGGTCTCCGCGGTGACAGAACCCGCGTCGGCGCCTCGGAGAACAACCTGATGGGCGAGGGTGGCGGGCGCTAACAATAAGAAGCTTCTGCGGTTCATTCCGGGGTCATGTTATCACCTGCGGGGCGGGGCGCGGATAGTCGGATTTTCCTGATTTCGATGGTAGGAGTCCAGCGCGTTATCTCTCGGCGCCCTGTTATCGGAAGTTAACTTTTTGACACCCGCGCATGAGCGCTTCGCACCCACCCATCGCGGATTCGATATGATGGCTAACCGGCAGTCTCTCAACTGAAATACGGAATCACGGAAGGCCTTTTCATGCTCTCGCTCAAGAATATTTTCGTTGCGGCCGGCGCGCTCTCGTTAACGGCCGCCATTATCTTCGGCCAGGGGCCGCCCGCGGGCGGGCCGCCTCCGCCAGTGCCCGCGGTCCTGCGCAATTATCAGCCGGTCAGTGCGGAGCGCCTCCTGAAGCCCGAGGACGGCAACTGGCTGCAGATCCGGGGCACCTACAATGGTTGGGGCTACAGCCCGCTCACCCAGATCACGCCCGGCAACGTGAAAAATCTCAAGCCGGTGTGGGTCTTCTCGACGGGCGAGCCGAAGGTGCATGAAGCCGCCCCGCTCGTCAACAACGGCGTGATGTTCATCTCGACGCCGAACAACCAGGTGATCGCAATCGACGCGAAGAGCGGGAATGTGTTGTGGCGCTATCATCGCGCGCGTCCGGCGGGAGCGATCGTGCTGCACGATACCAGCCGCGGCGTTGCGCTTTACGGCGACAAGGTTTACTTCGCCGCAGGCGAGGCTGTTCTCGTCGCGCTCGATGCAAAGACTGGCAAAGAAGTCTGGTCGACACCAATCGCCGATAACAAGTCGGGTTACTACTGCACAGTGGCGCCGCTGGCCGCAGGCGGCGTAATCATGGTTGGCGCATCGGGCGGTGAGACCGGAATTCGCGGGTTCGTGGCGGCGTATGATCCTGAAACCGGCAAGGAAAAGTGGAAGACGTACACGATTCCCGCGCCTGGCGACCCCGGCAGCGAAACCTGGCCGAAGGACGGCGATCAGTGGAAGACCGGCGGCGGCTCCATCTGGGTTACGGGCAACTACGATCCGGCAACGAACCTGGCCTATTGGGGCACCGGCAATGGCGGTCCCTGGATGGGCGACCGGCGTCCCGGCGACGATCTCTATACGGCCTCGACGATCGCACTCGACGTCGCGACCGGCGCGATCAAAGGCCATTTCCAGTACAACCCGAACGAATCGTGGGATTGGGATGAGGTCTCGCCGCCGATTCTTGTCGACTACAAGCGCGGCGGACGCACCATCAACGGTCTGATCGACCTGGGGCGCGACGGCTATCTCTGGTTCCTCGACCGCGGCGACTCGACGACCGGCGGGCGCATTAAGTTCATCGAAGGCAAGCCGTTCGTGTTCCAGAACGTCTATACGAGCCTTGACCCTGAAACGGGGCGGCCCAACGTCGATCTCTCGCACAAGCCCGGCACCGGTAAGACTGCCGATTTCTGCCCCGGCCTGCATGGCGGCAAGAACTGGCCTCCGATCGCGTTCAGTCCGAAGACGCGCATGATTTACGTGCCGGCGAACAATAATCTGTGCGGTTCCTCCACTGGCCTCGATGATGTTCCTTACACGCCCGGACGCGGCTACACGGGCGTTCGGATGGGCGCCGGCGCGACGGTGCCGGGCGCGGACCACTTCGGCGAAGTGCAGGCGTGGAATGTCGACACCGGCAAGAAGGTGTGGACGCACAATTACGCGAAGAGCCCGAATTGGGGTGGAATGCTGGTGACGGCTGGCGGCGTCGTATTCAGCGGCGGCACGAGCGATCGTAAGATGCACGCCTTCGACGCCGCGAGCGGCAAGCTGCTTTGGGAGTATCCGGCCAACTCGGGGATTCTCGCGCCGCCGACGTCGTTCCTGATCGACGGCAAGCAGTACATCGCGATCCACGCCGGCTGGGGTGGGGATTCGCGCGGTATGCAGGCTACGCTGAACCGGTATTTCCCGGGCGAATATCCGGAAGTGCCGGAGGGCGGCGCGGTCTGGGTGTTCGCGGTGGAATAAGGCAGGCGCCCCGCTCGCGGCGGCCCGAACAGGCAGATAATGAGGCCATGCCGCAATACAAATTCCGTGTCAACGGCGCGCAAGGCACAGTAGACTCCTGGGACCCGGACCAGCCTCTCCTCTACATCCTGCGCAACACGCTTTCACTCCGCGCCGCGAAATTCGGCTGCGGACTCGGCCAGTGCGGCGCCTGCACGGTGCTGCTCGACGGCAAGGCCGTGCGCTCGTGCATCACGCCCGTCAGGCAAGTCGCGGGTCATGCCGTGACCACGCTCGAAGGGCCTGGCATGGAGGAATTGCAGGCCGCGTTTGTCGCCGAGCAAGCTGCGCAATGCGGCTATTGCACGAACGGCATGATCATGTCCGCGAAAAGTGTCCTGATGCAAACGCCGCACGCGACGCTGGAACAAGTGAAGCAAGGGCTCGCTGGCAATCTCTGCCGCTGCGGGACACACACGAGAATCATGAACGCCGTGATGCGTGTGTCGAAAGCGTAGAGGAGCTGTTATGAGCACCGTTTCGCGGCGTCAACTTTTTCAAATCGCCGGCGGCGCGCTGATTGTGCGCTTCGCGTTCGGGCAATCGGCGTCGAAATCGCTGGATCCGGCGGAAGTCGACAGCTTTATCGCGATCCACGCCGATGGCTCGGTAACGATCTACACAAGCAAAGTCGATGTCGGCACCGGACTCGCCACCGCGTTCCGGCAAACGGCCGCCGAAGAGCTGGGCATTCCCGTCGAGCGCTTCGCCGTGATCGCGGGCGACACGGCGCTCACGCCCGATCATGGCGGCACGGGCGGAAGCTCCGGCATACCGCGCGGCGCGGCCGATATCCGGCGCGCGGCTGCGACAGCGCGTCAGGGGCTGCTCGATCTCGCGTCGAAACAGCTCAACCGGCCGGCATCCGAGCTTACGATTGTCGACGGCACCATAATGCACGCGAGCGGCCAGAAAGTTGCGATCGCCGCGCTGATTGGCGGCAAGAGCTTCGGGCTTAAGCTCAATCCCAACGCGCCACTCCGGAATCCATCGACTTATACAGTCGTCGGCAAACCTCTGCCGCGTCCGGAGGTGGCGGCGAAGTGTACCGGCAAACATCCATGGCTGCAGGACTTCACGCTTCCCGGAATGCTGCATGGCCGTTTGGTTCGTCCGCCATCCACCGGCGCAAAGCTTCTCTCGGTGGATGAGTCGTCGATCCGAAGCATTCCCGATGTGCGCGTTGTTCGCATCGAGAGCTTCCTCGGCGTCGTCGCGAAGGATGAGTGGGCCGCGGTGCGCGCCGCCCGCGAGATCAAGGCCACCTGGAGCGACTGGAAGGGACTCCCGGGCAGCACCGATCTCGACCGCTACATCCGCCAGGCGCCGGTAGAAAAAGATCAGACCATCACGACAAAGGGCGACATCGCGGCGGGCCTCGCGTCCGGGGCAAAGCAACTCGCGGCGACTTATTACTGGCCGTTTCAAAGTCATGCCTCGCTCAGCCCATCGTGCGCGGTCGCGGACGTGAAGGAATCAGGCACAACCATATGGAGCGCCACGCAAAATCCGTACGGGCTGCGCGCCAACCTCGCGAAGGTGTTCAGCATTCCGCCCGAAAAAATGCGCCTCGTTTACATGGATGGCTCCGGCTCCTACGGCACCAATGGCGCGGACGATGCCGCCGCCGACGCGCTGCTGCTTTCGCGTGTGGCTGGACAGCCGGTGCGCGTGCAATGGATGCGCGCGGATGAGCACGGGTGGGATCCGAAGGGTCCGGCGCAATTGCACGAGCTGCGCGGCGCGGTGGATGCCAGCGGCAACATTTCGGCATGGGAAACGCAGATGTGGGTGCCGGATGGTCCAGGCGGAAGTCGCGCTCTGCTCGGGCCGGAGTCCGCCGGCATGCAGCAGACGCACGGGCAGGGCGCGGGATTGATGACGCTCAATCTCGATCCGCCCTACCCCGTCCCGAATATCCGCATCGTGTCGCATCATTTGAAAGACACGCCGCTGCGCTTGTCGAATCTGCGTGCGCCCGGCAAAATCGCCAACGTCTTCGCCGCCGAGAGCTTCGCCGATGAGTTGGCGCACGCGGCCGGGATGGATGCGGTCGCTTTCCGAGTTCGTGGGTTAAGTGATGCGCGCGCCCTCGACGTTCTCAATCGCGCCGCCGGGATGATGGATTGGCAGTCGCGCCGGTCGCCGAATCCGAACGCGGCCGAAGGCGATTTGCTGGTGGGACGCGGCATCGCCTACATGCGCTACAAGCAGGCGGAGAACTACGTCGCGATCGGAATCACGCTCGCCGTAAACCGCAACACCGGCGCGATCACGATACGGCGCGTTATCTGTACGCATGATTGCGGGCTGGTGGTGAATCCCGATGGCCTGCGCAATCAGGTGGAAGGAAACATCATGCAGACGCTCAGCCGCACGCTGCATGAGGAAGTTACGTTCGATCAGTCGCACGTCACGAGCACGGACTGGGTTCGCTACCCGCTGCTGCGATTTCCGGAAGCGCCTGTGGTGCAGGTGGCGCTGATCGATCGTCCGACGGAGCCGTCTTACGGGGCGGGTGAAGCGGCCAGCGCTCCGGTGGCCGCGGCCGTTGGAAATGCGGTCTTCGATGCGACAGGCGTTCGTCTGCGCACAATTCCGTTTACGGCGGCACGAGTCAAAGCGGCGCTGGTCAAAGCGTGAGTATTGGCCGGGAACTTGCTCTACAAATAGTGTTGGTGAAAGGAGGTCTCCCTATGAAGACCAGCACCAAAAACAAATTCGCGGGCACATCGCACCAGATCAAGGGCGCGGTGAAACAGACGGTCGGTAATGCCACGCACGATCGCCGCCGCGAATCTGAGGGAAATGCTGAAAAGAACGCCGGAAAGATGCAGAAGAAATCCGGCGACTTCGAAAAAAGGTTAGGGGAAGGTAACGTCCCAGGCCTTGGGATGGAGTCCTGGTAACTCCGCTCTGTAATTCTCCAACGGCAAAATGCCCTGTCTCGGCCGAGTGTGCCGGGGCAGGGCATTTTCTTTAATTCAGGACGCCGGAATCGCTTCGATAATCGACTGCGGTATCGGCGTATGGATAATCCTTCCCAGCCGGAAACCGGACGCTTGCAGCAGTTCCTTCCACTCCGTCTCCGTGCGTTCGCGGCCGCCGGGCAGGACCATCATTTCGAGATCCATGATTTTCGCCATGCCAGGTTCATTGCGTGGCGAAACGACCTGCTCGATCACAAGCAGCTTTCCATTGTTGCCGATGGCCTTGTGGACGTTGCGCAGAATGCGATTCGCGTCGGCATCTTCCCAGTCATGCAGAATATGCTTGAGGATGTACGCGTCGCAGCCGCCGGGAACGTCATCGAGGAAGCTGCCGCCGAGGATCTCCACGCGCTCTTTATCCGCCATCAGAATCGGTGAGCGTCTCGCCTCGACGGCGACCGGCGGGACTTCGAACAACACTCCGCGCAATCCGGGGGTGCGGGCGAGAATGGCGGCGAGCAGCGTGCCGAGTCCGCCGGCGACGTCCATAACCGAGCTGAACTGCGAGAAGTCGTATGATGCCGCGATCACCGGGCTATCCGCCTGCGAGAGATCGCTCATGGCGTTGTGAAAGTTGACTGTCTTGCCGGGGTTTTGGGCGAACCATTCAAAGCTGCGCATGCCATACAGCTTGTACGGCGCAGGCTTGCCGTTCTCGACGCACCAGGGAAGATTCGCCCAGGAACTGACGTGAAAATCATCCAGCATCATCAGCGCCATGTTCCGGATACACGGAACCGCGTCACTGCGCAGCGGCTCCGAGAGTGGCGTGTTGGCGAAGCGTCCGTCTTCGAGCTCAGTGAAGATGCCGACACTCGCGGCGGCGCGCAACAGACGATATAGGGATGGCTCGCACGCGCCGGTGACGTCCGCCAGCTCCCGCGTAGTTTTGGGGCCCGAGGCGAGATGATCGGCTGCGCGGAAGTACGCGACGGCGGAGACCATCGTCGAGATCCATTTCCCGGTGAGCATCTCGAGCAGGGCGGCGTGTGGGGGCGTTTGCGGCACGGCGGGTTGAGATTGGGACATATTCGTTTCCATGATATGGCGTCAAATTGCGGTCTCGTGAAGGAGCGGCTTCTCGAAGCCCTTGCAGTGCAGCACGGGCAGCCGCGGATACTTCGGGTACTCCTCCGGCTCGCTAAACGATCGCAGGCACATGGTAAATATGCTCCCGCGATCGTTGCGGATGTCCTTATGGTGAAGACACTCCGCGCAAAGACCGCGTTCGGTCACCAGGTCACGGTCTTGCCGGGCTCGAGTTCCCGGATGCGTGTGTCCTTCGCCAATGCCTGCAGGCCATCAGGCCGCCCGGTCAGCGGCGGGAATGTGCCAAAGTGCATCGGGATCACGACCGGCGCCTGCAATAATCGGCACGCCACTGCTGCTTCGCGCGGGCTCATCGTATAAAGGTCGCCAATGGGCAGGAATGCAAGATCGGGCTTGTAGAGCTCGGCGATGAGCTGCATGTCCATGAAGACGTTCGTGTCGCCGGCGAAATAAACTACGCGTCCGTCAGTGAACCGGAGCACGAAGCCGGCAGCCTCTCCGCCGTAGACGATCGACCCATCGTCGTCGGTGATCCCGCAGCTGTGGACCGCGTGGGTCATCGTGACTGTGACTGAACCGGCCTGCTGCGATCCACCCTTGTTCATCGGCTGGCAGGTGTCAACGCCCTTCTTCTGCAGCCAGGCGCACGTTTCGTAAATCGCAACCACCCGCGGCCGGAACTTCTTCCACAGCGGGATCGCATCGTGAATGTGATCGAAATGACCGTGCGAGACGAGCATGGTGTCGCAGCGCGTGATTTCAAAATCTTTTGGATAAGCGGGGTTGCCATCTGTCCAGGGGTCGAGGATGAGCGTCTCGTCGCCGGGCAGGACAAACTGGAATGTGCCGTGACCGAGCCAGGTGATTTCCATATTCCTCTAGATTATTGCGCGCACCGCCCGGAGCGCGTTATGCGATGTCGATTTCCCGCGCCGCCGTTCGTTATAGGGTTGTCGGAAGCGACACACGATAAAACAATAAAAGGAGAAGACACCATGCCGAAATATATGCTTCTGCTGCACAACGATCCCGCCGGCTTCGCGAAGCTGAGCCCCGAGGAGATGCAGAAGGCGACCGAGAAGTACATGGAGTGGACGAAGCGGTCGTTCGTCGTCGACAGCAAGCGGCTGACCGGAGAGCCGGGCCGCGTTATCCGCGCAACCAACGGGCAGACACGCGCGACGGACGGTCCCTACAGCGCGACAAAGGAGATCCTCGGCGGTTATTATGCGATTGAAGCGGCGGATTACGATGATGCCGTGCGGCTCGCGATGGATCATCCGCACCTGACGCACGGCGGCACGATCGAAGTGCGCCACGTCTTCGGCACGTAGTTGCAGCCTGTGGGGGAGAAGGTCGGCTTGAATGGAACCACACACCAGCAGCCTCCTCGATCACCTCTTCCGCCATCAGTCGGGGCGCATCCTCGCGCATCTCACGCGTCTGCTCGGTCCGCAGCATCTGGAGACGGCTGAAGAAGCCGTACAGGAGGCGATGCTGCGGGCGCTCCAGACGTGGCCGCATCACGGCGCGCCCGACAACGCGCCCGCATGGCTCTTCCGTGTCGCGCACAATGCGGCGATCGATGCCGTGCGCCGCGACAGGACCGGCGGTCTGAAGAGCGCCGAATTCGTCGAAGCGCTGAACCGCGCCGCCGTCCACACGCCGGGCGATCCGGATTTCGAAGAGCAGCTCCGCGATAACGAGCTGCGGCTGGTCTTCATGTGCTGTCATCCCGGAATCCCGCGCGAGAGCCGGGTGGTGCTGAGTCTGAAAGTCGCGGGAGGATTCAGCGTGCGCGAAATCGCGCGCGCATTTCTGGCCGCCGACGAGGCGATTGCGCAGAGACTGGTGCGCGCGCGCCGGCAGATTCGGGACCAGAAACTAACGCTCGACATGCCGCACGGCACTGAACTTTCCGAGCGTCTCGATTCCGTGCTCGAAGTGATCTATTTCATGTTCAACGAAGGCTACGGCACGCACGAGGGCGAAGATCTGATCCGTACCGATCTGTGCTTCGAAGCCCTGCGTCTGGGCGAGATGATTGCGTCGTCATCCATTTCCGCGCCGCGCGTGCATGCGCTCACGGCTCTGATGGCGCTGCAGGCGGCGCGTCTGTCAGCTCGTACAGACGACGCGGGCGATTTGATCCTTCTCGATCGGCAGGACCACAGCCGGTGGGACGAGCATCTGATCGCTCTCGGCTTCCATTACTTCGAGCGCTCCATCGCCGGCGATCGCGTATCTCTCTATCACGCGCAGGCGGCCATCGCGGCGGCGCATGCCCGCGGCGCGAAATGGCTGGAGATCCTCGACCTCTACGAGCAGCTCTTCGCGCTCTCGCCTTCGCCCGTCGTCGCGCTCAACCGGGCGGTGGCCATCGCGAAGGTCGCGGGACCTGCCGACGCCCTCGCCGCCATCGAGTCTCTGGACCTGCCGGGATACCACCTGTACCTCGCGGTGCGCGGACATCTGCTGCTGGAGTTGGGTGCGCGGGCCGAAGCGGCGGCGTGTTTCGCAGCCGCGCTCGAGTGCCGCTGCTCCGAGCCGGAGAAGCGCTTTCTGCGAAGAAAAATCGCGGAGTGCGATCAGGGCGCGGGTGTGGCCATCGGCTTGCCTTTGTCGACGACATAGACGCCGACGAGCTTGAGCGGCTTCGCGCCTGTGTTGTGAGCGTCGTGCTTCACGCCGCCCGGCACGATGAATCCATCGCCCGGTTTGACTTTGAGAGCCGGCTGGCCTTCCATCAGGATTTCGCCCTCGCCTTCGAGGATGTAGCTGATCTCATCGCCTGGATGCGTGTGCCGGCCGGCGAATCCGCCTGGCGCGATCTCGACGCGCGCGATGACGGCTTCGCGGCCGGGCACCGAAACGTCCTTGCGCGTGACGATCGTCCGCTGGATGGCTGGCGTTTGCGCAAACAAAACCGCCGTGGTCAGAAGGAGAAAAGGAAGTGCGCGCCTGCGTGTCGATTGCATTGGGGCATCGTATCAGAGGTCATCGATGGTCATAATCAATCGCCGGAGACGCGCCGGGGAAGCGTGGCGGCCGAAGGCGTGAACCAGCCGCGGACCTGCGGCCAGTTGGTCCGCAACACCGAAAGCACCAACATCGACGCCATCGTCACGGCTACCGCAAAGACGGTCTCGCCGACCGTGAGCTGCTCCTTGAGCATCCCGAACCAGCGCCCGTACACCAGCTCGATATGCACCCAGTAGACAAGCAGGCTCGTGAGGCCGAACTGACGGACCCAACTCCAGTCCTGCGCGCTTGCGCGGATGTTCCAGAGCCATGCAAATGCAATCAGGATCATGATCGCGCCGAGTTTGATGAAGATCAGCGACGGTCCATTGAGCCAAAAGTCCGAATTCGCATAGATCGAAAGCGAGGTGTTTGACATGGTCCACGCGGTGAACGCGACAGTGACGCCACTCCATGCGAGCCACTGCATGGCGGAGGGCACTTCGTCGGGTTTCAGCAAACGCAGGATGCTGCCGGCGCTCATCCCGAATGCAACGAAGGCCGCCCAGGGAAAGAATCCGAAAAAGTTATGATCCGGAATAATGTAGTTGCGTACCAGCGCCGGGGCGCCCGACCAGTCGAGACTCGACACGATCGGCGAGGCGGCGGCTACCGCCACGCCGAGGATCGCGCACAAACGAATACGCTCCTGCGTGCGGAAGACGGCCATGGCCGAAAACACGAGCAGCGCAAATCCCATGCAGTTCAGGATGTCGACGCGGAAGATGTCCCTCCACGAACTCTTGTCGAAGGAGAAGGCCCAGAGCTGAATGCGAAACGCAAAAGCGGCGGCAAAAAGATATCCGGAGCGCTTGATGGCGGCAAGCCAGCGCCCGCCCGCCGCGGCGCCTTTCTTTTGCTGGCTGTCCATCAGAAAAGCGAAGGTGACGCCGAGCAGAAACAAAAAAACTGCCGGTGGCATTCCGCCCAGGAATTGCGACGTCATGTACGGGCCGCCGTTTCGCAAGTCGTTGCGGATAAAGGAATGAAACACGTGGCCCTGCAACATCACGAGAGCCGCGAATCCTCGGACCCAGTCAAGATATAGAAGTCGTTGCGAAGGCGGCTTCATGCGTCGGTTAGTGCACGGACAGTTCCAAAGATCAGAACTGCGGGTGCTCTACTGTAACCCCTTTCGGCAGATTGAGTTTCAGCGCACCGTCGGAAAGAGGGGGATTTACCTTCATATTTGAATAGGTGACAAGGTGGAAATCGCCCGCCGCGGATGTTACAAAGCGTTGTTGCGCGGGAAGCCCGCTCGACTCCGCGATCCAGAGCTCGGCTTTTTTCAGTCGCTGCAGCACTTCTTTGGTTTTCGGAATGAGCTGCAGATGCCAGGTATCGTCCGCGCCGATTTTTTCCATGCCCACCAGTGTAATGTCGTAACTTTCCTTCAACGCGGCGCTCGATGCGCCGAATCCGAGCAGCAGGAATTGTTCGACCAGCGCTTTCCTGCTGCCGATGTTGTAGATCTGCTCGGTCTTGATTTTCGGATAGTAGAGGCTGGCTTCGCTGCTGTCGATGGAAACCGCCTGGGCGTTGGGAGCGGTGAAGTCGATCAGCATCCGGGTGTCGTGGTTCTTCTCAATTTTCACTTTGATGGTGCCCGAATCTTTGTCGTCCGCATTCACGATAGCTGTGTGGACAATGCGGGCGATGTCGGCGGTCATCGAGTGGAATTGCTGCGAGGTCTTGTCGAGCCGCGCGAAGGCCTCATTCAGGGAGCCTCCGGTTTGCGCGCCGAGCGGCAGGGCGAGGGCTGCGAGAACCAACCAGCGGGCCATACCGTTACGATGCACCAAAGCTTCCGTTGGTGTACATATCACGGTTTGGCGAAGGCCATGTAACCCTTAAGCTCCTGCTCGGAATCGAGGACCGGCTCGATGCGCGTGACCAGTTGCGTCCTGCCGGTTCGGGCCGTAAGTACCTTGCTCAACTGTGCGATGCGCTGATTTTCCGGATAAGAAACCACCAGCTCAGTGTCGAGCCAGAAGACGGATTCGCCGTGGCTTGGGAGCGAGGTTACCTGACTGGCGCGAGGTATGCGAGGTTGATCGCGGAACCACTGGCGGGGAGAAAAAAAGATGAACGCGACGATAATGGCGCACATCACGTCGTATTGCCATACGCCGCGCCGGTAATCCCATAGAATGAAACGCTTAACACCCGCAAGCACTGTTGACAGTTTAGCAGTGAGCCTGCGGAAATACGTGCCTGGGTCCTGCGCGGGCAGGATGGCCATCCACAAGGTAACTACAGGTCAACGTGACTAAGCTTGCCGATCTGGACCTTTACACTTGCTGGCCAGAAGTACCGTTTACACAGAATCGCGTATGCCCGCCCAACCGGCCATGCCCGCGCAGCACCGCATCATGCGCCTCTCGCCCGTATCGACGCCACGCTACCATCGAATGAAGCATGATCCAAACGCTGTTCGGCTCGGTGGAGCAGGAGCCGACTCTACTCGACAAACTGAAAAGCGGCGTCCAGAAAACGCGCGAGGGGCTGGTCTCCCGCATCGAAGACGTCATCTCCGGCCGCAAGCAGATCGATGCGGACCTTCTCGAAGAGCTCGAATACACGCTCATCAGCGCCGACATCGGCGTTACAACGACCAACGAGATCCTCGAGCGCATCCGCGAGCGCGTGGATCGCAAACTCGTCGGCGACTCGGGTGAGCTGCGCGGCCTGATCCGCGAGTATCTGCTGGAGGTGCTGCAGGCGAACGACCGTCCGCTGGCGTGGGTGGATGAGCCGCCGGCTGTGATCATGGTGGTCGGCGTCAACGGGGCGGGGAAGACCACGACCATCGGCAAACTCGCGTCGCATTTGAAAGCGGAAGGGCATTCGGTGCTGCTGTGCGCGGCGGATACTTTTCGGGCGGCGGCCGTCGAACAGTTGCAGATATGGGGAGAGCGCACCGATACCCGCGTGATTCGCCAGAATACAGGCGCCGATCCGAGCGCTGTTGTGTTCGACGCGATGCAGGCCGCGAAGGCCTCGAAGACGGATTATCTGATCGTCGATACAGCGGGGCGCCTGCAGACAAAAACAAATCTGATGGCCGAGCTTGAAAAGATGCGCCGCACCGCATCCCGGGTGATTCCGGATGCGCCGCACGAAGTTCTGCTGGTGCTCGATGCGACCACCGGACAGAACGGACTCGAGCAGGCGCGCAAGTTCACCGAAACGTCGGGCGTGACAGGGATCGTGCTGACGAAGCTCGACGGCACGGCCAAGGGCGGAGTGATCGTGGCGATCGCGCGCGAGCTGGCGCTGCCGATCCGGTTTATCGGCGTGGGTGAGAAGGTTGAAGACCTGATGCCCTTCGATCCGGACGCCTTCATCGATTCCCTGTTCGCTCAATGAGGCCTGCTCAATGAGCACCGCCGACTACATGCGCGAGGCGTTCGCGCTGGCGCGGAAAGGTGTCGCGCTGGCGTCGCCGAATCCGATGGTGGGGGCGATCGTGGTGCGCGATGGAAAGATCGTGGGCCGTGGATTCCACACGTGGGAAGGCGTGAAGCACGCGGAGATTCTCGCGCTTGAGCAAGCCGAAGCTGGTGAGAGCGCACGGGGCGCGACTGTTTACCTCACGCTCGAACCGTGCTCGCACACCGGACGAACGCCGCCGTGCGCGGACGCGCTCATCGCGGCCGGCGTCGCGAAGGTCGTGGCGGCGACGGCCGATCCCAATCCGCTGGTAGCGGGCGAAGGGTTCCGAAGATTGAGAGCCGCCGGAATCGCCGTCGAGATGGCCACGGAGTTTCAGGCGGAGGGCGAGACGCTGAATGAAGCGTTCTTCCATTTCATGCGCAAGGGCCGCCCGCTCGTGATGCTGAAATCGGCGTCGACGCTCGACGGCAAAATCGCCGCACCGGAAGATAACAGCGGCTGGATTACGAGCGAACGGGCGCGGGCGCATGTGCAGGAGCTGCGGCACGCGGCAGATGCGATCCTCACAGGGATTGGGACGGCGCTGGCGGACGATCCGCAACTGACGGACCGGAGCGGACTGCCGCGCGCGCGTCCGTTATTGCGAGTGGTGCTCGATTCGACGCTGCGTTTGCCGCTGGAATCGCGGCTGGTGCAGACGGCGGCGGGCGACTTGATGATAGCCGCCACCTCGGCTGCCTCGGTCGAGCGGAAACGGGCGCTCGAGAGCCGCGGGATCGAAGTGCGGATCTTCGATGGTCCGCGGGGCCGCGTGGATATCCGCGATGTGATCAGTCTGCTGGGCGAGCGAAAATGCCTCTCGGTGATGATCGAGGCGGGCAGCAAAGTGAACTGGGCGGCGCTGGAGAGCGGGGCTGTCGACAAAGTGTTCCTTTACTATGCCCCGAAGATTCTGGGCGGATTGCAATCGCTCCCGCTCGCGGGCGGCACGGGGCGGATGCGGCGCGCCGATGCGATTCTGCTGGAGCGCACCAGGCTGCATACAATCCCTCCGGATGAGTTCGCGGTCGAGGCGTATGTGAAGAAAGGCGCATAGGGAGGCAGCCGGCGTGTTCACCGGAATTATTGAAGAATTGGGCAGTGTCGGTGCGCTCGCGAAACACCAGAGCGGCGCGCGGCTGTTCCTGCGCTGCTCGCTCGTTTTGGCGGACCTGACCGTCGGCTCGAGCATCGCCGTCAACGGCGTTTGTTTAACGGCCGTCGATGTGGGCCCGGATGGATTTTCAGCCGATCTGTCGCCGGAGACTTTAGACCGCACGAATCTCGCGGATTTGCGCCCGGACGACCGCGTGAATCTGGAGCGGCCGCTGAGTCTCCAGACGCGGTTGAGCGGACATATCGTGCAGGGGCATGTCGACGGCACGGGCACGATCGACTCCCTTCGCGAGTTGGGCGACGGAAACTGGGAACTGCTGGTGCGAATTCCCCGTGACCTTGATCGCTACCTGGTCTACAAGGGCTCGATCACGATCGACGGCATCAGTCTGACGATCGCGGCGCTGGCGGATGGCGCGGTCAGAGTCGCCATCATCCCCCACACGTACGCCGCGACGAATCTGGGGCAGCGAAAGGCCGGCGATCGCGTCAACATCGAATGCGATGTGCTGGCGAAACATGTGGCCCGCCTGCTCGACGAACTGTCTCTCCCGGACCGGGAGACACCGATGGGCGGATCTCGTCTGGCTTAGAATTGCACCTTTGGCACCGTCCGCGCCCCCGGCTCCGTCTTGAAATATGCATCTTCTCTCTGGAAGCCCGAGATCGACGCCACCACATTCGCCGGAAACAGCGACAAGTCCGTGTTGTACTTCTGCACGGCTTCGTTATACCTGCGCCGCGATTGCAGAATGCGGTTCTCCGTGCCCGCCAATTCATACTGGAGCTGCTTGAAATTCTCGTTCGCCTTCAGGTTCGGATAATTCTCCACCACCACGAGCAAGCGTCCCAGAGCTCCGTCCATCCGGTTGCTGGCATCGATCTTCTCCTGCGGCGTTCGTGCGCCTGCCATCTGCGCGCGGGCGTCGGCTACGGACTGAACGACGGAGGTCTCTTCCTTCGCATATCCCTTCACGGTTTGGACGAGGTTCGGGATCAGGTCCGCACGCCGCTGGAGGTCGGCATCCACCTGGCTCCACTGGCCGCTGATGGCTTCCTTCTCCTGCGCCATCTGGTTGCGCTTCGACACGAATTCGCAGCCGCCCAGCACCAGCGCGAGCACCACCACGATTACGACGATGACTCCGGTTTTCATCTTCAGTCTCCCCGGGCGGGCGCCTTATCCAGCATATCGACTGCGTCGATCACTTTGCCAATTTCCTTCATGTACGCCGCCAGCAGCGCCTCCGGCTCTACTTCCTTCGCTTTGACCTTGTCCTCGCGCCAGTCGAGGAGACGCCGGAAGGGCGCGGGGTCGATGCCAAACCGCTTTCCGGCGTACTCGATCGTCTCCCGCTTGCGCGCCGGAGCATCGGCTCCGTGAAGGATCAGCGCGTGCCGGAAGAGCACGCAGAATGTCGAGACCGAATCCGCCAGCAGGCGCATGAGAACGTCCTTGTCGGAAAGAATTCCCGCCGCCTTCTGCCGCAGCCGCAGCAGCTTGGCCCGCAAATCATGCTCCACCTGCGCGCGATAGAACGAACGGTCGATCTCGAGTCCGGAGACGACATCCGCGCCATGCAACACACGATGATGCTCGCTGATGTCATGAAATTCGATGGCGAAACAGTCGGTGGACGTTCGCACCTCCTGTTCCGTCAGCAGCAGCGGCGCGGGATTTCCCTCCGTCCGCCACCAGCGAAAGATCGTCTCGGCGGCGCCGAGCTGCGCGGGTGTAATCTGCCGCAGCACGCAGAGCACGTTGTAGTCGGAAAATTTCTCGTCGCTGTCGCCGACGGCAGCCGATCCATACAAGATGACAGAGACCAGGTCCTCGCCCAACGCTTTGCGTAGTTTTTCGACGAGTTGATCGAGCGAGCCCGGCATGCGCACTGTCATTTTAGCCGCCGTCTGGTCTGCCAGACACCTACCAGTCGCTCGACGCTCCGCCGCCGCCGGAATCGCCGCCGCCGAACCCTCCGAAGCCCCCGCCGGATCCGCCCGAATCGAATCCCCCGAATCCGCCGCCCCCGCCGTAACCACCGCCGCGACCGCCGCCGAGTAACTGGCCGAGGAGCATGCCGGTCCAGAACCCACCGCCCCCGCCAAATCCACCGCCGCCGCCGAAGCGATTCCCGCCGCCACGCCGCAGGATCATGATCACGAAAAAAATTCCGAACAGGATCAGCGGCCACGGAATGCTGTCGCCCGTTGAGCGCCGCACGTGATATTGCGGCGGAGGCGGCGCTGCCAGCGCGACATTCTTCGACCGCGCGATTGTCTCGCCCAGCCGCTCCGCCGCCGCCAGCAGCGCCGCGCCGTACTGGCCCTGCCGCAGCGCCGGCCGCATATCGTCCAGCAGCTCCCCTGCCATGCCGTCGGGAATGGCTTCGCCGAGACCGGGGCCCACTTCGAGCCGCGACTTGTGATCGCCAATCGAGAGCAGCCACATCACACCGTTGTCCTGGCCTTTTTGGCCGACGCCCCATGCGTGGAAGATGTCGTTCGCGACATCTTCGATCGGCTCGCCCTCAAGCGACTTCAGGGTGACGAAAGCCAGTTGGGCGCCTGTGGCCTGCTGGACGCGCGCCGCATAACTCTCCAGCTCCGCGCGGCTCGCGCCGTCGATCACTTGCGCGAAGTCATTTACGTAGCCCTGCGGCTTGAGAGCTTTCCAGTCAACCGCCAGCGCCGGGAAGGCCAGACACAGCAAAGCCGCGATACTCGCCAGCTTCGTCATTTCTGTTCAGCAGGATGCTGAAAAGAGCCAAAAAGCGCTTGCTGGCGCGCGCGGCCCGGTGAGTGCTGCTCGTAAGGGAGCGTGGGTCCGACAGCCCTTTTCGGCATCCAGTTAGTGTTGCTGCGCGTCAAGCAGTTCGACCGTCTTCAGAATCGTCCGCCCGACGATCTCCAGACTGCGCGCCGACACCTTGTCCATCGTGTCGGTATTCGCATGATGAAACTCTCCCATGTTATCGAACGACGGACCCATGCGCCCGTACATTGCATCCACGACGTCCACCGCGGGAATGCCGACTTCGAGGAACGGAACGTGGTCGTCGATAATCCCCACGTCGTACCTGAAGAAATACTGCTGGTAGCCGAGCTGTTTCGCCGCCTGCGAGATGAAGTCCTGCAGCCATCGCGTCGAACCGGTTTCGCGCGCCACGCTGAGATCCTTGTCGCCGATCATGTCGAGCAGAAAGAATCCGCTCACGCGGCTGGCCATTCCGTTGCCCGCCAGAGTCCCCGCGAGGTGCCGGCTGCCGTAGAGTCCGTCGGTGGCGTTGAATTCCTTAATAGCCTCTTCGAGGTCGGTCCAGACCAGCCAGATCTGCATGTTCGTCTTGTGGCCGGAGAGCGCGTCGGCGAACGCAAGCAGAATCGCCGTGCTCGAACCGCCATCGTTCGCGCCTATGAATCCCGGCATAAACAGCGTGTCGTAGTGTCCGGCAAGAATGAAAATCTTCTGTTTCGGATCGCTCGAGACGTTGAACTTGCCGATGATATTGTGAACGGCCACGGCTCCTCGCGGCGTTTTGGCGGTGAAATTATCGGCTTCGATTTGCCCGCCGTCTTTCCGGATGGTCGCGCGAATCAGCTCCTCGGTTTTAGCATGCCCCGGAGACCCCGGCCAACGCTCGCCGTACCCGGCCACCTTCGCGGTATACGCGTAGGCCTGCGGCGCGTTAAACGCGTCCTGCAGCGGCGTGGTGGCCGCTCCTGCAGGCAGAGGCGCCAGCAGCGCGGCCGACAGCCACAACAGCGTCGCTGGATGGCAAAGCATCAGGCAGCGTGCGTTCCGGCCCAGCCGTCTTCCCACTTCCTGATCTTCGCGTCGTACTCTTCTATCTCGGCGGGCGTCACCTGCAGATATTCCTTCTCCAGATCTTCAGCCGTCTCGATCACATGAATCAGCTTCGACATCGCAATGCGCGAGCACCACGCATCGCTCACGGTGCGCCCGGCCCGCTGACCATACGCGCGGACATCCGCATTCTGGATCACTACCGTTTTCTGCGTCTGCTCTTCACCGTTATCGAGCACGAAGCGCACGTCCACCGAATCGCTGTGCCGGATCGAGATGCCGGTCTGCAGGTATTTGAATTGCGCGCGCCACCGGCGGCCGAATGGGTCGGCGCCGGCGTCGAAATCGCGGAAGTTTTCCATCACGAGTATTTTAGCGTGCGTGTAGTCTGGAAGGAGCGTACAGGCGACAGTCCGTTGTGCGCGTACTCTGGAAGGAGCGTACAGGCGACAGTCCGTTGTGCGCGCTTCAATAAAACGCATGGCATATGAGAAAGAGTTGAACATCGGAGCCGATATCGCGCGGCGCGCGGGGGCTCTGGCGCTGAAGATACGCGAAGGAAATATCGGCGTCGAATCGAAGGCCGACGAATCGCCCGTCACAGTGGCCGACCGGGAGTGCGAAAAACTCATCGTGAGCGCCCTCAGCGAAGCCTTTCCCGGCGACGGCCTGCTCGGCGAGGAAGGCGCCACCCGTGAGTCGTCGAACGGCCGCCGCTGGATCATCGACCCCATCGACGGCACGCGCGACTTCATCCGCGGCACGCGCGCCTGGAGCGTACTCATCGGTCTCGAAGATCACGGCAGCATGGCCGCGGGCTTCGCATACTTTCCGTCAACGAATGAAATGTTTTCCGCCGCCAAAGGCGAGGGCGCATTCTGGGACGGCCAACGTATCGGCGCATCGGCCATCGCCAGCAAAAGCGAGGCGCTCATTTGCTGCAACGGCCTCGGCTATTTGCATCGTTATCCGTTTGCGCCGGACGTGCTCAAGTGGCTCTCGGAATTCTGGACGGTCCGCAGCATGGGCGGCTGCCTTGACGCCATGCTGGTGGTGACGGGCCGCGCGGACGCGTGGATCGAAGCACAGGCAAAGCCCTGGGACCTTGCCCCGCTCAGGATCATAGCCGAGGAAGCCGGCTGCGTGACTTTCGATTTCGACGGGCAGGATACGATCTACGGCGGCAATTACGTGATCTGCGTGCCGGCTCTGGCGGATGAAATCCGGCGCTTCGTGGGGCGCAGAGAAACGCATTAACAGCCGGCTGGAGATTCCAGATTTTGGTGGGGCAGGCGGTTTCGCCTGCCGTCTTATGTGCCCGAATAGCGAAGAAGATTACCGCATTTCGTGACCTGGCGTCTGTGGGATCCCTGCCGGCCAACCCGGATCTCGCGAGGTACTCTGCGCCAGGGCATGGTTTCGTGGCGCAGGCTCGGGTTTAAGATCGCCATGCCTCCGGACCGCGATGGCTTCACAAACCCCGCATTGCCGACATTCGCCGAAGCCATCGTGATCGGAGAATGCGAAGGCGCTTCTATCGGTTGAAAGGATCCACCGACAGAAGTGCGAGCCGATTCATCGGCCGGACTGGCCAGCCGTTTTGGCGAGACGCGGTTCGAGTCAGCTCAGCCGGACCGTGACATATATGGAAGACGATCCGGTTTCGGCGCTCAGCGAGCGTGGCAGGCGAAACCGCCTGCCCCACCAAACCAAATTCCAGCACGCCGGCCTATTTCGCCTTGCCCTCGTGCTTCCGAATCGCCGCCGACATGGCCAGCAGCTTGTCGGCCTCCTGGGTCTTGCCGAGAGACTTCAACGTGGCGGCATGCTCTTCCATCGTCTGCGCCAGAAGCGGACTCGTAATCCCCGCCGTCTGCTCTCGTATCCGCTCCACCAGCCTGAAGCGGGGCTCGGCTGCTGAAAATTTTCCTTCCGCCACATACACAAGCGCGAGGCTGTACAACGCATCCGCGACTTCCGCGTTGTAAAGCCCGCTGGCCGCTTCGCGGATATCGCCGCATCGGTGCAGCGGCCCCTCGGCTTCTTCATACTTTTTTAGAAGGCGAAACGCGTCACCCTGGATGCACAGTGCCGCCGCGGTTTTCACGCTGTCCGCGCCGAGCAGTTTCCCGTAGATTGCAAGCGCTCTGGCGGCAAACGGGAGCGCGTCCGCTGGACGTCCCGCATCCACAACCACGCCCGCGAGGTTGAAGTTCACGTTCGCGGTGTCGGTGCCGTCACCATACAGCGTTTGCATGATGATCAGCGCCCGGCGGTACGATGATTCCGCGTCACCGTATTTCTTCTCGGCCCGGTAGACAAGCCCGAGGGAATTCAAAGTGCTTCCGAGGCGGGAGTCGAATCCGCCGAATCGCTGGGCTTCGTGCAGTGCCTTCACGAGCTCCTGTTCGGCTCTGGCGTAGTCGTGCGCGCCGGCGGCTTTCATTCCGGCAACGACGGCATCGCGCCAGGGGCTTTCATCCACCTGCGCGGGGGCCAAAACCGCAAGCAGAGCGAGGCACACCAAATAACGGGTCGCCATAAGGGTCACCGCCTGCTCCTCTTTTCGTTGCGCCGGATGGCCGATGCGAGCAGCAGCAGTCTCGACGCCTCTTTTTCGCGGCCCATTGACTTCAGAACAGACGCATGATCCTCGAACGTCTGCGCAAGAAGAGGACTCGTAAGGCCCAGCGCCTTCTCACGAATCTTCTCGGCCAGCACGAACCGCGGTTCCGCCAGCCCATATTTGGCCTCACCCGCGTAAGTCAGCGCAAGACTGTAAAGAGCGTCGGCGAAGCGCGGCGTGTCGAGTCCGCCATCCCCCTGGCGGATATTCAGACAGCGCTTGAGAGCCGTCTCCGCTTCCGGCAGATTCTTCATTGCCCGCAACGAATCGCCCAGCACGCACAATGCATCGCCAGTCTGCGTATCGGCACCGCCCCGCAGGCTTTCATACGCCGAAAGGGCCCGCCGAGCCGCAGCGGCCGCATCCGCCGGACGGCCGGAATCCAGCAGCACACCCGCCAGCTCGAAATTCACGTTGGCGACTTCGACGCTGTTTTCGCCATTTGCCTTTGCTGTAATATCGCGCGACCGTTCGAGCGCCTTCTCTGCGTCGTTCAACTTTTTCCCGGCCCGCCACACCTGGCCGAGACTCTCGAGAGTCACGCCCACGCGCCAATCGTCGGCCGCGAAACGCTCCGCTTCATGCAGTGCTTTCAGGAGGATTTGCTCGGCTTTTGCGTAGTCATGGTCCGCCGACGCATGTTGTGCGTCAGCGACAAGGTTTTTCCACGAGTCATCGCCTGCCTGAGCGGCGAGAGGTCGACTCGTGGCCACCAACGCGATGGCGGCCACACAGGCGGCGCGCCGGGCGCGAGCGCCTGGCATGATCCACGAACCAGCGAAGCAAATGAAGGACAGAAACTACAGATTATCCCGACGACTAAGACCGGTGCATCCCGCCCACGCGATGCACGAGCGGCGCCGTCGCCGCCGACCGGATCGATGCGATCAGCCCCGGATCGTCATCATTAGATGCCGCCTCGAAATTGCGGTCCATCAACTCGACGCGGATCACCTCGTCGTCGCTGTTGGCTGACATATAGAGGGCGCGCACGTCCGGGCGGAACTCGCGAAGACGGTTCACCAGCTCGGAGCCGTTGCTCTCTTCGCCGGGGCGAGCGCCGTCGGTCTTCAGAAGAACGTCTGTGACCACCAGATCGATCGGCACATACCCGCGCTGCGCGATTCCGATGGCTTCCTCCGGCGTGCGGGCGAGCAGGGCGCGCATGCCGTTCGAATCGAGAATTCTGGCGAAAAAAGCCAGAATTTCCGGCTCCTCATCGACGACTAAAACCGATAAAGAATCCTTGCGTGCTGGCATGGCTAACTCCTGTTTTCAGAATACCCGGACGCGGGAAAAAACCAAAGTACTATTAATTACCCCGTGTGCGCCACCACACGGCCAAAAGTTATACGCCGGAAGGAGTATTGGAGCCCATAACAAAGGTTAACTGGCAGCGGCATTTTTCATTTCGGTTTTTCGAAGTGCTGATAATCCTGGCGATCGATCCAGCGGCCGCCCCACGTCCACCCGGCGCTTTCGAATTCGCGAACGACGAAGCCGTCTTTCAGGATGGATCCGGGAAACGATTTGGTCCGATCCAGATACTGCCTGCCGGCGGGAGGCAGAACCGTATCGCCTTTCACGTAAGGATTGGTGAGTGGGTTGATATCGATCGCGCGCCCCCAACTGTGATTGGAATATACGCCGGGCTTTCCGGTAACATCGCGGCAATTGAAAGCGGATGTGTTGTTCGCCGCCATGGACGCGTCGTCATTGCCGCCATACTCTTCGACCGGAACCATCCTCTTGATCGGAAAATCGTGGAGATAGAGGTTCCTGAAGTGCCGCACGACTTCGTCGGCAAGATCTTTGTGGATCAGTAACGTTCCCACGCGTTCGATTTTATTGAAGTCGTGATAAGTCAGCTTCAACTGCCGAAGGTCTTCAGGAGCGACGGGACATCCCGGATGCCACGTCGTATGCCGGATCTTTTCGCGCAACGCCGCCGCGACGGGCTCACTGCGGAAGACCGGCGGCCCGGCGGCGCAGGCCAGCACGGCGCAGAGCAGTATCACCGCATACGAGGACCACGGCGGCAGGAGCGCCGGCGCTGCGGGCTGAGAGCCCGCGCCACGGTGGCATTGCGGCATCGCTCATGTCTCTATTTGCCCGGCTTCAGACTCTTATACGCGGCTTCGATAAACATCTCCGGCGTCCAGTAACTGTTATGTCCGTACGTCGGATCGTAATCCCGTGTCAGCTTTTCCGCCTTCGTCTGTTCCAGCGTCAGGCCGCGCTTGATCGCGTCCTTCACGCGGTCGCGCACAATCGCGACCATATCGCGATACTCCACGACTTCAGCCTGATCGCAGAGATGTCCGTGCCCCGGAACCACCAGCGTGCCGCCTTCTTCCTCGTGCTCGACGATTGACATATCGACGAGCCGCGTCAAGGCAAGCACCGTGCCCTCGATCGTTCCGCCTTTTTCGACATCAATCACCGGGTACCCATCCGTGTTAAAGATGTCGCCCGCGCTGACCACATCCGATTTGCGGAAGAAGACGAAGCTGTCGCCATCCGTCAGCGCGTTCGGCTGATGCATGATCTCGATGCCCTCGCCATTGAAGAACAGAGTCTTCTCGCGGCCAAGAAAAGTGTCGGTCGGCCACGCGTCCGGCGGCGTCGGCGATTTCGTGCCCGTTGGCGCGCTCATGCGCGTGAGCACATTCTCCTCCGCGAGAATCTGCGCGCCCTCCCGCGAATCCCGAATGTCGTTGGTGACATTGGCGCCCGTAATCGTCGTGCCCGAAAGCTTCACCGGACCGTTGCCGCTGGTACTGTCCGGATACGAATTCGTATTGATGACGTACTGCAGCGGCCGCTCGGATATCTTCTTAATCGCCGCGATCGCCTTATCCGACATCTTGTCGAAGCCCGTGTTCACGAGCACCGCGCCCTGCTTGCCAACCTGCAGCGTCATATTGGCGCCGTCGCCAACCAGCATGTAGATGTTGCCCTGCACGGGCCACACATGCAGCTCTGCTTTGGAGAAGTCGGCGTTTTGATCTCCGTGGCTTTCGGCAGCCGTCATGTCCGTCTGCGCGAAGGCTGAGGCAGCGAAGACGCCGGTTGCCAGCGCAATTTTCGTAATCGTCATTTCTTCGCCGCCGCTTCCATGGCTTTCAATTTTTTCTGATACTCCGGATACATCGTCTCGGCCCCGCCGCGCGCCGCTTCGTAAGGCACCATCGGATGCGCTTTCTCGTATTCGGTGAGGAACTTGTTCTGGCCGGGCAGGTAGTTCGGCACTTCACCTTCTTTGCGCCCCACCACTTCTTCGACCGATTCACACGGATACAGCCAGTTCCCGTTGTAGTTCAGGTTTACGCGGAAATCCTGCGTCTTGATCAGCGGCTCCGTCAGATACCCCGGATCTTCCACGATGCTCACGTGTGTCATGAGGTCGCCATGCCGGATAAAGTGCTGCGTCAGCGTCGCGCGGTCGCTCTCCACCAGCCCGTTGCGCCGGATCCAGCCGGTTTTGATATGCGTCGTGTGGACCGTGAGAATGTCCCCTTCCCACTTGCCTGTCGAAAAGCCCATCCACGTATGCAGGGCATACTCCGGCGGGTGCGGCCGCCCATCCATCCAGATCACCATGTTCTGCTCGTACGTCTGGCTGTAAACATGGATCGCGACCAGATTCTGCGTCTCGGGATCTTTCTCTTCCCAGATTCTCAGATTGGTCGGTCCGCGGAAAATGTATGGCGAGACGTGCACGCGGCACTGCTGCTCGGGCATCGTGATTCGCGAGGAACTCCAGCTATCGGCACGCAGGCGGTTCGCATCGGTGATCGGCAACCCCAGATAGTCGCCAAGCTCGGGACCCGGAATGCGCTCCGGTTGATCTTCGAGGAACATCGCGTTCCAGTTTCCGGAAAGATCGACTTGCGCGGACGCCGGAACTGTTATGGACCCTGCCGCCAGCAAGGCTGTCAGCACAAAACGAAATCGAATCATTTGTAACGATTATCTCCTGGGAAGCGCGACAGGTAATATATCACCATGCCGGCGCTCCAGGCTTCTCAATGAAGACGCGCGGCGCGGCTCCAATCGGAGAGGCATCGCGCGAGAATCCCAATATAAACCGGCGCGGGTGAACGCGTTCCCCGCCATTTGAGTGATTGCTATACTGAAAACTCCGCCTTGTGGGCTCGTAGCTCAGTTGGTTAGAGCGCTTCCTTGACACGGAAGAGGTCGGAAGTTCGAGTCTTCTCGAGCCCACCATTTAAACTCAGTTCCTTCAGTAGATTACGGATCTCATCCGGAACTTCGGGCTGGAGTTCGTTCAGAAGTTTGGCCCATTCAGGCCCATTCGATGCATCGTTTTGGTCAGCCTCAGTGCCAGTTGCCCTGTTAAGAATTCGATCCTGAAAAGTTCTGACCGAGCGTTCCTGGGCGGACTATCGCCTCTCGCCGAAATGCGTGGAAATCCGAACCTGTCCAGTAGATGCCCAGGGCCTTGGCCTGCTTGCGCAGGAAATAGTGATTGATGTCCCGATCATCGCGGCAGAAGCCCTTCGACGTTTTCACGTTGAACACGAAATCGTCTTCGTGTCCCGAACCCGGCCAGATACCGCGTAAATGTTCAACAAGCTGACCCATCGGAACGTCCCGTTTCGCCTTGCGCGTCTTGGGCTCGTCCAAATCCCCGCGATAAAATCGCTGGCGCATCGTACAGCGCAGCGCACCCAATCGATATGTTTCCATTGCAGGCCGAGCACTTCGGAAATCCGCAGCGTGCAGAAGAGTGCCATCATGCATATCAGCCTCACGTCTTCAGGCAGCGCATCGAGCAGTTGTCGCGTTTGCTCGTCCGTTAGCTTGCGCTTTTCGCGCACCGCGCGCTGCTTCCCGACATATCCATCGATGGCCGGATTTTTCTCCTGCCAGTAGCCCCATTTCGAGGCCTGCGTGAAGATGCCGACATGAAATTGCGTAGTGAGGCGCGCGATACCCAGGCCATATTCGCGTTCGCCTTTCCGGCCACCAATTGTCAATCGCCCTGGTGGTTACTTCGGCCATTATCAAGCTACCGAAAGCTGGCTTTACGTGATTCTTAATGAACGAGAGATATCGACCTTGTGTCCGCACGGCCAGATTATCCCGTTTCAACACGAAGTTCTTTGTGTGCAGCAACTGTTCGATGAGGATGTCATGCACCGACCCGCTGGAGCTATATGGCCAGTGTCTGGCTTGTCGTTATCTGGGCCTCCCTTTTCCCGCTGATGTCTGCCAGATAACAACAGCTACTCGTAATGGCTCCACATGCGGAGCACCTTGACAGTACGTTCGTCTTCGATGACCTGATACACGAGGCGATGTTGAATATTGATGCGGCGAGAGTATGCGCCGCTCAGATCCCCGAGGAGTTTCTCAAACGGCGGCGGCCTCCGAAAGGGATCACCGGCGAGAACGCCCAGAAGTTGCTCTGCCTTGGGCCGGAGACCCGCTGAAGCAAGACGACGCGCGTCCTTCTGCGCCTGCTTTGTGAAGACGAGCTGGCAGGGTGTTACCAGCCCGGTTCTTTCTCACATCGATCAATGGGCGTGTCAATCCCATCAGCGATAGATTCCCGCATGCCGGGCACCGAAAGAAGATACAGTGTCTCCTGAATCGAATTCCAGTCTTCTTCGCCGACAAGGACAGCGTTAGACCGCGGGCCGGTGATCAGTACAGGTTCGTGATCACTAGCCGTCTTGTCAAGCAGGCGATAAAGCTTCTCGCGGGCTTCGCTGGCATTCATGCTGGTCATATCATCAGCGTACGCGTTCCCGTACGTCAGGGCAAGTCCCGGGTCCTCTTGATGCTTCCAATCCGCGAAGAAAAATTTGGCCCGTTCAGGCCCTGAAAATGTCGCGTGGCCCAAACGTGGCCCAAAACGTCATCCAATATAATCAGTCACTTAGGCGGAAACAATAGCAACAAGATGGCCTTAGCCAAATTGACACGAAAGAGGTCGGAAGTTCGAGTCTTCTCGAGCCCACCATCGTTTCAATGGTGTCGGTGGCACTTGCCGCACCGGCTGG
>DASZLP010000312.1:0-21876 GCA_035552355.1 Bryobacteraceae bacterium
GCATCCGTCTTCGACAACATGACCAGCGCCACCGCCGGACTCGCGCTCGGTCTCAATTCGATCAGGGAAAACGACCTCGTGCTCGTCTCGCTGCTGCCGGCGCTTCTCACCCAGACCGGCGTCATTGACAAGGGCAAGCCGATTCCTTATGAGGAGATGGAAGAGCTCCTCCGCAAACAGATTCTCAGCCTCAACGCGAACTTCTCCGTCGGACTTCGCTCCAACCGCGCCGAGATCATGATCCGCGGCTCCGGCAACGACCTCGCCGAATCGCGGCGCGCTGTCGAGTGGATGCAGCTCGTCCTCGAGCACCCCGACTGGCGGGTGGAAAACCTGCCGCGCGTCCGCGATCTTGTCGAGCAATCGCTCGCGCGCCTGCGGTCCGCCATGCAGGGCTCGGAAGAGAGCTGGGTCATGAATCCGGCGCTCGGGTACTGGAAGCAGTCGAATCCGCTTTATTTGACGACGTCCGCATTCCTGACGCGCGCCTGGAACGCCGATCGCCTGCGCTGGATGCTGAAAGACACAGGCGCGGAAGACCGCACCATTCTCGCCCGCCGTGTCGCCGGCCTTGGTACCCAGGCCAACGATCGCGCCGCCATGACCGCGCTTATTGATCGGCTCAAAGGAGAATCCGGCGCGATCAAAGACGTGGCGCTCGATCTCGCCCAGTTGCTTCCCGATCTCCCGGACGCCAGCCTGCAGGCCGACTGGCGGTACATCTGCGGCCAGATCGCCACCGATCTCTTCGCCACGCCGGAGAGGACGCTGGCGCGCCTGAACGAACTTCGCGCCGGCTTGCTCGCCCGCGGCAACGTCCGGCTGTGGGTTGTCGGATCCACCACCAACATCAACCAGCTCCAACCGGCGCTGCGCATGCTCACCACCAATTTGGATGCGGAGCCCGCGCCTCAGGCGACGTACGCAGCTTCGCGCCGCATAGACGCGCGGCTTCGCGATCATCAGGGAGACTCGGCGCCGGCGCGCTTCGTCGGACTCTATGACTCGAACCTTGCGGGCGGCGTCATGATCACCATTCTCCCCACCGCCTCATACGACGACACCGGTCGGGATGCGCAGCTCGACTACCTGGCCTCGCGCCTGTTCGCCGGATACGGGGCGCACGGCATCTTCACCAAAACCATTACCGCCGGACTCGCCTACAGCAACGGACTCCGCGGCCTCATCCATGACGGTTATTCGGGCTACTACGCGGAGCGTATGCCGGAGATTCCCCAGACGCTTCACTTCGCGATCGAGACGGTGAAGAAGGGGACGCGCGACCCCAAACTGCTCGAATACACGATCGCTCTTGCGTTTCAGGAGTCGAACGCTTCGTCGAGTTACGAGGCGCGCGCCGAGGCTATCGCGAACGATTTAGCCGACGGCATTATGCCGGAGAAGGTCCGCCAGTTCCGCCAATCGATTCTGGCGCTGCGGAAAGACCCGGGCATTGCGGCTGAAGTGATGAGCCGGGTCGACAGGATTTACGGACGTTTTCTGCCCGGCTATGGCCCGAAGGCTCGCGATGTAAAGAACGAAACCCCGGAAGCGGTGTACTACATCATAGGTAATGACAAGCAATTTCGCGCGATGGATGCCGATGTTCAGACGCGCGAAGACGAACACGTCTATAAGCTCTACCCGCGGGATTATTGGCTCATCCCAACGCCAGGTGGTTGATATCGGCCACACTCCGGCGGACATTACGCTGATTCCATTGGACTTATCTCTGGTCGCCGACGTGCTCCGTACGGCTGCGACATGGATATATTCCTCGCTGTCGCCGGCGCGCTGAGCATCTATTTTGGATACCGGCTCTTCTGTCACTCACGCCGTTGGACCACCCTGATGGCGGGCGCCTTCCTGGCGCTGCTGGGCATGGGAATGCTGGTAGCCGACGTTCGCAAGCCCGCGGTCGGCCATGTGCGGCCGGACTGGCAGAGGAAATTGAAGATTGAGCGCCAGAACACGCGACCATACCGCGAATTCCTCGTATAACACTGAAAAAGAGTCTCTTCCGTATCTTACACAGCCTTGCGCGCCGCTGTCCCGAATTAGAATTACAGCGGAACATCAGGCCAATTAGTGCAGTTTTTCTTCTATTCCCCTAAAATTTTCTGAGATATTCCTGGTGGCCGACCACTAACGGATACAGAAAGTGGAGGCGATACCGCCTTCCCGATCTTTTTCGGCAGAGAACGGAGCAGAGACGATTTATGAACGAGACGGCCGCAAAAACCATCCTGATTTGCGATACCCAACCCGTTGCGGTCGAAGGAGTCCGGGGGCTGTTAGGCCACTGCGACGACCTACGGTTCGCTGGCGCCGTCGCGTCGCTCGAGGCTGCCTTTGAACTCTGCCGGGGATTGAATCCCGCGTGCGTCGTTATTGACAAGTTCTTCGGAACACCGGCGATTATCGACTGGCTTTTGCGGTTCGGCGCGTCCGGCGCGAAATCGTCACCCGTCATTTGGGGCCTGGGAATCAATGAATCCGAAGCCCTGCGGTTCCTTCAGTCAGGGTCCCGCGGCGTGCTGCGCCGCAGCTCGGAGCCCGAAATGCTGCTCACCTGCCTCCGCTCGGTAACGAGTGGCAACACGTGGCTCGACGACGGTATTTTTGCCGAGATGGAGCGGCCCGGGAACACCCGGCGATCCCAGCTCACTCCGCGCGAGATTGAAGTCGCGGACCTTGTCGAGAAAGGCCTGCGCAATCGCGATATCGCCACGAATCTTGGAATCCAGACCGGCACCGTCAAAATCCATCTGAAGCATATCTTCGAAAAGACCGGCGTGCGGGGAAGGTATGGACTCGCACTCAGCGGGCTGAGGGAAAAGGGCGCGGTGGCGGCGACGCAAGTCTGCTGACGTATAAGCAGGCTCTGGCGACAGTCGCTTGCTCACGCGCGCGCGATCGGTAAGGCGTTGATTTACTGAGCCGCGCACGCCAGTAAGCGGTGCTCGGGACTTCCGCTGATTTGCGCCCGGAAACGGCAGCGGCCGGGAAGCCGTCCCACCAAATGGAGGGACAAAACGATGTTCAGGAAAATCGGCCTTCCGGCGCTGGTTCTTCTGGCTCTGTTGATACCGATACCTGTTCCACAGGCGCAGGCGAGGGTGCATATCGGCATCGGTATCGGAGTCCCGGCACCTGTTTATACCTACCCGGCTCCATATGGATATTACGGCTATCCATACCCGGCGTATTCCTAGCGGCCCCGTATCCGTACGGTTATTACGGCTATTCGTACGGCGGTCACTATCGAGGCGGGTATTATCGTCGTGGTTATGCGGGCCGGCGGGATAACGGCCGGGGTCGCAGGGAAGCACACGAACGACGCGGCCATCGATAATCACCGGCCGCTCACATGTTAAGCTCTGCGCGTGAGCGTACGTCTGAGCCCCGTTATTCCTCTCGTCCTGATACCTTTGGCCGGTATGGGGCAGTCAACCACGCCGGCCGAAGGTGTTTCGCGTGAGCTGGCCAGCGCGCGGGCTCGCGTTATCTCCAATGTCCGGTATCAACTGAATGTGACGCTGAAGCCGCGCGCGCCCCGGATGTCCGGACATGCCGTCCTTCGATTCGATTTGGCGTCCGTGCCGAATCCGCTGGTACTCGACTACCGCGATCTCGACTTGAAGGGCAACGTCGTCGACGGCTCGTCGAAAAATCTCAGGGTGAATGGGTCGCCGGTCGAACTGCGGCAACGCGCGGGCCATATCCTGATTTCCCCGGCAGCCCTCCACGCCGGCGCCAACACGATCGAGCTCGATTTCGATTCTCCGATCGCGGAAGCCAATCGCGCCATCACGCGCTTCATCGACGTAAACGACAACAACGAGTACCTCTACTCGCTCTTCGTTCCCATGGATGCCAGCCTCGCGTTTCCCTGCTTCGATCAGCCGGACATCAAAGCGCGCTTCTCACTCACCGTGAACAAGCCGCCTTCGTGGACTGTCGTCTCCAACAGCAAGCCGGCCACCGCGTCCGCCGATAAGATCACAAGCACCGTGAGCTTCGAAGAGACCAAACCCATCAGCACTTACCTCTTCGCATTCGCCGCCGGACCCTTTGAATCGCTCGAAAACTCAAACCTGCACCTCTACGTCCGCAAGTCGATGCTGGCGCGCGCCAAAGAAGAATGGCCTTCGATAGCCGCTATCACGAGTAAAGGGATGGCTCTGATGTCCGCCTTTTTCGCGCAGCCATTTCCCTTTCCCAAGTACGATCAGGTGCTGATCCCGGGCTTTCCTTACGGCGGCATGGAACACGCCGGCGCCACATTTTTCAACGAGGACACGGTCCTTTTCCGCACCGTGCCGACGGTCAACGATTACAACCGCCGCAATGAAACGGTGCTGCACGAGCTCGCGCATCAGTGGTTCGGCGATCTGGTGACGATGCGCTGGTTCGACGATCTCTGGCTGAAAGAGGGCTTCGCGCAATATATGGCGTATCACACGCTCGCCCAGATGGAGCCGCCGGAGAACGTGTGGAAGCGCTTCTACCAATCCATCAAGCCTCTGGCCTACGGCATCGACGCCACGCACGGCACGACGCCGATCTACCAGCAGATCGCGAATCTCAAAGACGCGAAGTCCGCTTACGGAGCGATCGTTTATCAGAAGGCGCCGAGTCTGCTGCGCGTCCTCAACTACAACATCGGCGAGGACCATTTCCGCGAGGGAATCCGCATCTATCTCCGCGAGCACGCTTACGGGAACGCGGAGTGGTCCGATCTGATCGGCGCTTTCTCGCGCGCTTCGGGAACTTCGCTGCAGGGGTGGGCGGATTCATGGGTGAAACAGCGTGGGATGCCGCGGGTGGAAATCGAGTGGGCGTGTGACGCGGGGCGCCGCGTTTTATCGTTTCGCATCTCGCAGAAAGATGCTCTTGAGGAAGGGCATCTATGGCCGATTCGGACGGAGATCCTCCTCGGCTATAAAGGAAAGCTCCCTGAGCGGTTGACGGCCACGTTCAGCTCGGCCGCGGCTCCGGTCCCGGGCGCTATTGGTAAAGCTTGCCCCGATTACATCTTTGGCAACGACGAAGATTACGCTTACGGGGAATTCCTGCTCGATCCACTCAGCCAGACGGCCGTCATCGGGGCACTGCCACAGATTCGCGATCCCTTTCTGCGCGCGCTGCTTTGGGGCGCGCTGTGGGACAGCGTCCGCGAGCGTCGGCTTGCGCCCGCGAGTTATGTCGATCTGGCGCTCCGGCTGCTTCCCGCCGAGAAAGACGCGGAGACGGCCGTTTTGGTGCTCGGACGCACGCGCGATGCTTTCACCGACTATCTTTCGGATTCACAGCGCAACGCGATTGCCGCGCGCTTTGAAAACCTGCTGATCCGCGAGATCGCCGAAGCCCCGACACCCGACCTCCGCATCACTTACTTCCGCGGACTCCTCGCCATCGCAACCACGGCGCACGCGCGCGATACCCTCAAGGAGCTTCTCGCCGGACGCCTCGCCATCCGCGGCGTTCCTCTCAAGCCGCGCGACCGATGGAACATCCTCGGATCGCTGACCGCCGCCGGCGATTCATCCGCCGCCGAACTTCTCGCCGCGGAGGCAAGACACGATACATCCGACGACGGGCGCAAGTACGCTTACGTCACCGGCGCGGCGTTCGGGCAGCCGGAGAACAAGAAGAAGTATTTCATGGGCTATCTCGATAATTCCGGCATCAAAGAGGATTGGATCACGGCCAGTCTCCCGCTCTTCAATCGCTGGAACCAGAGAGCCGTCGCGTCCGCATGGCTGCAGCCGGCGCTCGACGCGCTGCCGCAATTGAAGCGCGAGCGCAAGATCTTCTTTATCGTGAACTGGCTTGGGAGCTTCATCGGGAATCAGAACTCTCCGGCGGCTTTGAAATCCGTCGATGATTTTCTGAAGCACAACGCGATGGACCCGGATCTGCGGCTGAAGGTCCTTGAAGTGCGGGACGAGCTTGAGAGGACTGTGCGGATCAGGAGCTACGAGCAAAATCGGCCTCCCAAACTCTGATACATATAGAGCAGCTATGCTGCGCCTTTGCACGCTGTTCCTTTGCGCGACGCTCGCTTTCACCGCCACGGCTGGTCCGAAAACCGGACGCCTCGATCTCAAATCCGTGGGCGCTATGGCATTCGGCCCCGATGGAATCCTGTTAATCGGCGACTCCCTCGCGGGCGCGATATTCGCAGTCGATACCCGGGACACTATTCCCGCAGCCAAAGCCCCCGCGATCGAGTTCAAAGCCATCGACCGCCGGATCGCCGGCATGCTCGGTGTCACGCCCGCCGACCTTCGCATCGACGATGTCAAAGTTAATCCCATTTCGAAGAACGTCTACATTTCGGTTACGCGCGGCAGCGGACCCAACGCAATTACCGTCCTGCTGCGCACCTCCGGCGCCTCGAATCTCAGCGTCTTCGCGCTCGACAATGTGGCTTACTCTTCGGCTCTTCTTCCCAATCCGCCTGCCTCAAACCCGCGCGCCGGCTACCGCAATCCGCGTCTCGAAACCATTACGCAGCTTGCGTTCGCCGCGGGCAAAGTTATCGTCGCCGGGCTCTCGAACGAGGAGTTCTCCTCCAATCTCCGCGTCATTCCGTTTCCTTTCCGCGCTGTCGACAATGGCGCGAACATCGAAATCTTCCACGGCTCTCACGGCGAGTACGAAACACGGGCCCCGGTGCGCACATTCTTTCCGTGGACGATCGCCGGCAAGCAGTACATTGTCGCCGCCTACACCTGCACCCCGCTCGTGCTGATCCCGCTCGAAGCCCTCAAATCCGGTGCAAAGGTGACTGGAACGACGATCGCCGAGCTCGGTATGGGCAACCGCCCGCTCGACATGATTCCTTATCACAAGGACGATCACGATTACATCCTGCTCGCCAACAGCTATCGCGGCGTGTTGAAGCTGCCGGCGGAGAATCTCGACCGTTATGCCGCCATCACCGAACAGGCGCAGATGGAAGGAGTGCCCTTCAAGCGAATCCCGGCTCTGCGCAGCATCCGCCGGCTGACCACGCTCGACGATGCGAACGCGCTTGTTCTCAAAGACGACAGAGGCGAGGACGACAATGTCGCGCTGGATCTCGAATCGGTGCCGCTGCCTTAGCGCAGCCCTTGTCCTTTCAGCACTCGCCGCCGCTGCCCAAAGCGTTGAAGTGCGGGACGGAGCGTTCCGTCTTCATGGCTGGACCGGCATCTCGCAAACGCCGCCCGCCGGCTGGGAATCGGTCTTCCACATCTACGCCGGAACCAGCACCACACCAATGCTCGGCACGTACGCCGTCGAAGGGGATACGCTCGTTTTTCATCCGAGTTTTCCGCTCGATCCGAATACCGGATACAGGGGCACCTATCCTGGCGGCGCATTTGTGCTCGATGCGCCGATCGCGCCCATTGCCCCGCCGCACGTGGAACGCATGTATCCCTCCGCGGACGTGCTTCCGGCCAACACTCTCCGGCTTTACGTCGTATTCTCCGCGCCAATGCGCACTGGAGAAGTGCTGCGGCAGGTGAGGCTGCTCGACGACGCCGGCGCTCCTCTTCCCGATGCCTTTCTCGATCAGGAGCTATGGGACCCCGATCATCGCCGCCTCACCATCCTCTTCGATCCCGGCCGTGTCAAACGCGGGCTCGCGCCCGCGCGCGAAGCGGGGTCTCCTCTCGTTGAAGGCCGCCGTTACACGCTCGCGATCGGCCGCGATTTCCAAAAGCACTTCGCCGCCGGACCCGCCATCCGCAGCGCCGCCGATCCAGCCCAATGGCGCGTCCAGGCGCCCGCCGCCGGCACCATGGAGCCGCTCGTCGTGCGGTTCCCGCGCCCAATGGATTACGCATTGTTGCAAACAACTCTCTCCGTCCCCGGTATCGGGGGCGCGATCTCAGTGAATCACAGCGAGACCGAGTGGCGATTCACGCCGGATGCTCCGTGGAAGCCCGGGGCTTTCCGCCTCGCCATCGATCGCGACCTCGAAGATGTCTGTGGCAATCGTCCGGACCGTCCGTTCGAAGTCGATTTGCGATCGGATCCTCCGGATGGGGCAGTCGTTTTCACCTGCCGGTTCGAAACGCTTCCGCGAAATGTCAATTCTGCGTCGGCCGCTCCACGCGATTCAGCCCCAGCATCTCGATCGAGCTGCGCCGCGATTCCAGTTTCAGGCCGAGCTCGACCCGCGGCACCTGCTCGAACGCCGGCGCGGTAAGTCGCGTATCGGAGTGAACCCCAGCACGAAGTCGAGCGTTTCCTTCGTCAGTTGCTCCCGATCAGAGCCATCACCTGCCGCGCCAACTGTTCGGTGAAAAGCCCGCGTCCAGCCTTGTTCAAATGGAGGCCGTCGAAGTAGAGGTCGGTGCGCTCGAGATCGCGGAAAGTTCCTGAGGGCAGCACGGCGGCATGCGAATGAGCCATCGCCCACGCCGGAAACGTCTTGGGGGAGTCGGTCGGGGGCGGCGGAATGGGGCCGCGGGGCAGTTCGAGAAAAATGATCTTCGTCGGCGAGCCGTTATAGAGGTCGAGTATTTTGCCGAACCACTGGTTTCTGTACCGGACCCATTCGCCGGTGTGCGGCGCGGGCGGCGGCATGAGCATCGCCTCAATGGTTGACTTGCGCTGCTCGGTCAGGCCCGGAGGGAAATGCAGCGTCCGGTGCACAAAATCGGCGGTGAGGCCGCGCAGATCGTCGGGCTGTCCGCCGTAATCGTCGATATAGATCATGCCATCGCGGCGATATTCTTTGGCGCTTTTCACCCGCGCGGGCATGTTCGTGATGAACTCCTGCACGTCGCGCCGCAGGGGAACGCCGCGGAACACGCAGCCGGTAAGCGCGCGAATCCTGAAATCCGGCAAGTGCATCGAGAGCGCGAACTGAGCGCAGTCGCTCCAGCGCAGACGGCCAGCCAGGTAGCTCAGATCGGTGAGCCGGTCGCGGGCGTTGTCCCACGCGTCTTCGCTGGTGTAGTGATCGAGCGGGATGACAATCGCGGCAAAACGCCGGCGCGTCGGATCGCCGTCGCGCAGCATGTAATACCAGACCCGAGGAGTCGCGCCACCGATGCCGAAGTTCCAGAAGCGAAAGCGCTGCCCGGTGAGTTGCCCGGCGGCGCGCGCGGAAAAACTCTCGGCGATACGCGAGTCGCCGATCACCATCACTTCGGCCGCGCTCCCGTGCGGATAGCGCTTCAGCCACGACAGATGCCCTTCCACCTGGCCCGCTGTGGAGCTGGGTTCCAGATATTGGTTGTACCAGCCGAGGTGAAACAGGAGGCCTTCGACCATCAGGTACAGCAGCAGCGCCGCGATGGTCCATTTCAGCGCGGGGCTGTGGAAGAATACGCCGCTGTCGGCTTTGCTTTCCGCCGCCCGCTCCGTTGCCGCGGCCTTCCTGCGAAGCCGCTTCGCCAGCGTTCGTTGCCGTGCCGGCGGAAGTGAGTCCAGTTCGCGCTGGATTTCTGCAGGGTCCATGAGGAGCGGTACGTCAGATGCCGGGCGGTTCCACTGTTCAGAATTGAAAGTATACAAACGGGATGCTTTGATCGGTCGCGCTGAACAGCTCGATCACGAGCAGCACGAGAACCATGCATCCCGCCCGCGCCCATGCTGGAATTTCCGCGAGGCGCGTCAGCAGATGTCCGTATTCTTCCGCAAGCGCGATCGCGAGCGCAATCAGCGCGAGCCGCCATTGCCATGCGCTGAACAATGACGGGCCAGCGACGCCGGTGAACATCTGGGCCAGCACGAACCGCGCCGCCTCGAAGGTTTTCGCGCGGAAAAACACCCAGCCGATACACGCGAGAGCGAACGTGATTGCGGTCAGAGGAATGCGCGCCAGGCCCGTGTGTTCCCTGCGCCCCCAAATCATGCGCTCGATCGAGAGCAGTGCGCCGTGATACCCGCCCCAGATCACGAAGTTCCAGCTCGCGCCGTGCCAGAGGCCGCCCAGCAGCATCGTTAGCATCAGATTCAGGTAGGTACGCGGTGTGCCGCGGCGATTCCCGCCGAGCGGAATGTAGATGTAATCACGCAGCCAGCGCGAGAGTGTCATATGCCAGCGGCGCCAGAATTCGGTGATGCTGGCCGAAAGATAGGGCCGCCGGAAGTTTTCCGGAAAGTGGAAGCCAAACAGCAGCGCCACGCCAATCGCGATGTCGGTGTAACCGGAAAAATCGAAGAAGATCTGCAGCGCGAATGCGAGCGTGCCGGTCCACGCGGTCGCCATGCCCGGAAGCGCCGTCGGATTACCGAAGTACTTGTCGGCAACCAGCGCGAACTGGTCCGCGAACACGAGCTTCTTCACGTAGCCTGTCAGGATCAGCGCGAAACCCTGCTGCCACTCGGCGCCCGTCGGCGGCTTCCAGTTCCACAGATCGCGGAAAAATTCGCGCGCGCGGACGATGGGTCCGGCAACCAGTTGCGGGAAAAAGGCTACGAAGAGCGCGTAGTCGACATAGCTGGTCACGGCCTTCTGCTCGCCCCGGTAGACGTCGATCACGTACGAGATGCTCTGGAACGTATGGAAGCTGATGCCGAGGGGCAGGATGATGTCGAGTGGCTGCACCCCGATGCCTGGATGGATCAGGTGCAGCCACGTTTCGCGCGCGAAGTTGGCGTATTTGAACCAGCCGAGCATCCCGATATTGGCCGCGAGGCTTACGAGCAACGCGATGCGGCGTTGCCCTTCTTCGCGACGCGAGATCCATAACGCCGCGAAATAATCGACCGTGATCAGCCCGAGGATCAGGATCACGAATTTCGCGTTCCAGGCCATGTAGAAGAACAGGCTCGCGGCGAGGAGCAGATAGCGGCGAGCGGGCCTCTGCAGCACGTAGAAGAGCGCCAGCACGACGATCAGAAACGCGACGAACGTGAGGGTCGTGAAGAGCATGGCCTACCGGTTGTCTTCGGAATCCATGACGAGCGAAACCGCGGGTCAAATCTCCATGATGACGGGCATGATCATCGGCCGGCGCTCGGCGTTGCGATGGATGTAGCGCTTGAGATCGGCGCGGATCTTCTCCTTGACGACCCCGGCGTCCATCTTCTCTTCCGCGCTCGATCCTTCGAGGGTCTTTTCGACGACCTCGCGCGCCGCCCGCATGAACTCAACGTCGCTTTCGAGCCCGAAGCCGCGGCTCACCAGTTCGGGACGCCCTTCGAGCTTACCCGTATGTTTGTTGATCGCGATGATCGGCAGCACGATGCCGTCCTCGGAAATCAAACGGCGGTCGCGAATCACCATGTCGCCGACGACCTCGCCGACCGCGCCCGAATCGATGCAGATGCGCCCCACCGTTACGCGTCCGTTCTTTCTCGCGCTTTTCTGATCAAGTTCGAGAACGTCGCCGGTTTCGAGGACGAAAGTCTCTTCGAGGCCGACATTTCGCAGATGGTCCGCCAGACGCGCGTGCTTCGCAAGCTGACGGTACTCGCCGTGCACCGGCACGAAATACTTCGGCCGCACGAGGTTCAGCACCAGCCGCAGCTCTTCGCTTGATCCGTGCCCCGACACATGCAGCGGCGGATTCATGCTGCCATACAGCACGTCAGCGCCGCGGCGGCTCAGGTGATCGATCATGCGGAAGATCGTCTTCTCGTTGCCCGGGATGATGCGTGAGCTGAGCACGACCATGTCGCCGGGGGTGACCGAAATGTTCTTGTGGTTATCGACGGCGACCCGCGAGAGGGCGGACATCGGCTCACCCTGCGTGCCCGAAATCAGCACGGTGACTTTCGACGGCTTGGCCGACATCACATCCTGCGGACGCATGAGGATGTTGTCGGGAATACTCAGAAATCCGTGGTTGTGCGCGATCTCCGTGACGGCGATCATGCTGCGTCCAACCAGAGCGACCTTGCGGCCGAATTCCTGAGAAAGATCGATGAGCTGCTGCAGCCGGTGAATCGATGAGCTGAAGCAGGAAACGAACAGCCGGCTGTCGGATCTGTTGAATACATCTTCGAGCCGCGGGCGCACGGCGCGCTCCGACTCGGAATAGCCGGGGCGATCCGCGTTCGTCGAATCGGAGAGCAGCAGCAGGACGCCGCGCTTCCCATAATCGGCAAGGGTGTGCAGGTCGAACAGCTCGTTGTCGGTCGGCGTCGGATCGACCTTGAAATCGCCGGTATGAATGACGACGCCCACCGGAGTCGTGATCGCGAGCGCCACGCAGCTCACAATCGAGTGCGTGACGTGCACAAACTCGACCTTGAACGGGCCGATCTCGACGATATCCCGCGGCTTGACGGCTTTCATCGCCGGATCGTCATCCATCGCGTATTCTTCAAGACGCCGCTCGACGAGCGACAGCGTGAAGGCCGTGCCGTAAACAGGGACGCTGAACTCGGCGAGGAAGAAGGCGACGGCGCCGATGTGGTCCTCGTGGCCGTGGGTCAGGAGGAGCGCCCGCACCTGCTCGCGGTTTTCCTTAAGAAAGGTGAGATCGGGCGTGACAATGTCCACGCCGAGAAGCTCGGCTTCGGGGAACATCATTCCGGCGTCGATGACGACGATGTCGTCTCCGTAGCGGAGAGCCATCATGTGCATCCCGAACTCGCCGAGTCCGCCGAGCGGGATGACCTGCAGTTTTTTATCGGACATTGTTTGAAGAACGGTAAATCCGATTCTACCGTCGTGGCGGGGGCGTGCGGCCATCGTCTGTTGGCATCGACGCCGCGCTACACTGCATCAAACAAACAATGTCCGCACTTACAGAACCGATTCACCCGTTGATCCGCGCGCGCTGGAGCCCCCGCGAATTTCTGGACCGCCCTGTCGAGCCGGAGAAACTGCGCGCGCTTTTCGAAGCCGCGCGGTGGTCCCTCTCGTGTTTCAACGAGCAGCCATGGCGGTTCATGGTGGCCGCGAAGGCCCAGCCGGAGCAGTTTGAAAAGGTCCTCGGGCTACTGAACGAAAGGAACCAGCAGTGGGCGAAGTCGGCGTATGCGCTCGGCTTCTCCACCGGCAAAAAGACCTTCAGCCATAATGGTGCGCCCGACCGTTTCGGCCTGCACGATACCGGGGCGGCATCCGCGATGCTTGCGATCGAAGCCACTTCGCTCGGATTGCGGACGCACTTCATGGGCGGATTCGACGCGCAGCGGGCGCGCGCCGAATTTCACGTGCCGGAGGATTTCGAAATCGGCGCGGCCTTTGCGATCGGATACATCGATGAGACGGCGCACTTGCCGCCGGCGCGCACACGCAAGGGCCTCGAGGAGATTGTGTTCAGCGGCGACTGGGGAATACCGGCGGTGCTTTAGAAAAGACTGCTGGGCTCGGAGACAAGCGCCGGGATGAGTCCCGGCGGGCGGCCGAGAGCGCCCGCGCCACAACACGCTTTTCGGATTCCTGCATAATGAATCGGTGGCGCAATTCATGTGTAACGTGTGCGGGGCGAATAACGCATGGTCAGGCGCGCCATTCGAGCGCGAGACACCTGGTTGCACAACCTGCGGCTCGACCCTGCGGACGCGCGCTCTCCTGGGCGCCTTATCGACGGAGCTTTTCGGCACGCAGTTACCGCTGCCCGATTTTCCCCGCGTGAAGAGCCTCCGCGGACTCGGCGCCAGCGACTCGAACCAATACGCGCCCCGTCTTGCCGAGGTGTTCGACTACCGCAACACGTTTTACGATCGCGAGCCACGGTTCGATTTCACGCGCTCCACCGGGCAGGAGGATACTTACGATTTCGTTTTATCGAGCGATGTTTTCGAGCATGTCGCGCCGCCCGACGATCACGCGTTTCGGAATGCGTTTCAAATCCTGAAGCCCAACGGAGTTCTCGTATTCACTGTTCCTTACGAGACCGAGGACTCCGCGGAGCACTTTCCGGATCTCCATGAATATGGTCTGGCGGAAGTCGGCGGCAGCACGGTGCTGGTGAATCGAACGCGCGCCGGCGAGCTACACGTTTCGGAGAATCTTGTGTTCCACCGCAACGGCGCCGGGCGATCGCTCGAAATGCGCGTTTACTCGGAAAAGACGTTACGGCGCACGCTCGAGGCAGCAGGCTTCGTGAGCGTGAAGATCTATTCCGAACCCGATGCGCGGTTCGGGATCGTGCCGGCGGAATCATGGTCGCTGCCTGTAGCCGCGCGCAAGGGCCCGTTCGTCTGCGGCATCGATACGATGCGCGATGTTATGGAAGAATGGCGCGCGCTGAAATCGTCATCGAAGAAAGAGCGCGAGCGCGTCGACCGGTCCGTGTGGAATCGGGTGGGACGGCGCCTGGGGTTGGTTTGAGGATTGGTTTGAGAATGAAGCGTCACACCCGGATCGTCCGCGTTGCGCACTGGCTCAACGCACTTGCGTTCTTCGGGCTCGCTATCAGCGGCGTCGCGATCCTGCTGGCCCACCCACGTCTCTACTGGGGCGAGAGCGGCGCGGTGGGTATGCCTTCACTGATCGACTTGCCGCTGCCCTTTTTGCTGACAGGCCAGTCGGGATGGGGCCGGTCTCTCCACTTCCTTTCCGCATGGGTCGCCGTATTCAACGGGCTCCTCTACTTCACGGGCTTCCGAAGCGGCGCCATGTGCGGTTACGGCGGGCTGCAGCGTCTCGCGTACTCGGTGGTGGTGTTCCTTCTGTTTCCGCTGATGATCTGGACCGGATTCGCGATGTCGCCGGCCATCACCTCGGTCGCTCCGGTGATCGTCACTGCGCTCGGCGGACAGCAATCGGCGCGCACTATTCATTTCTTCGCGGCGGACGCGCTTGTGCTCTTTCTTTTCGGGCACGTCGCGATGGTCTGGCTCACCGGGTTCCGGAAAAATATGAGGGCGATGGTATTCGGATGACATCGCGCCGCAAGCTCATCACAAACGGCCTCGCGGGCGCTTCGGCTCTCGCAATCGCGGACCGTCTCGCGCATCGCTACGGACTGATTCCGCCCGACAGCGGCGGCATCTACGGAGCCGGAGCGACGCTGACCTATGCGGCGCAGAGGCTGCTGACGTCCCATCATTCGATGGCGCGCGAATTCGATCGGAGCATGATTTCGAAGGCGTTCCCGGTGAACGGGGACCCACCGCGGAACGACGCATACCAGGGTTTGTTATCCGGCAGGTTTGCGCAGTGGCAACTGATTGTCGACGGCATGGTGGCGCGTCCCGCGCGATTATCGATGGCCGGGCTGATGCGCCTTCCCGTAACCACGCAGATCACGAGCCAGGCATGCGAAGAAGGCTGGTCGGCAATTGCGGAGTGGACCGGCGTGCGGCTTTCGGACGTCCTGAATCTCGTGCGAGTGCTTCCGGCTGCGCGATACGTCGTCTTTTTTCCATTCGACGTGAACTGGGACAGCCTGGATATGGACGATGCGTGGCATCCGCAGACGCTGCTCGCCTGGGGAATGAACGGGCGCGAGCTTCCGGCTGAGCATGGAGCGCCGCTGCGTCTGCGGGTGCCGCGGCAACTCGGGTATAAAAGCGTAAAGTATCTCTCGCGGATTACGGTGACCGATAGTCTGAAGTCGATCGGTAATGGGCTTGGGTCGATTTCACCTGAGATCGGCTACTCGTGGTACGCGGGCATTTGAGAGGCGAATTAGTTCGGTTCGGACTGCTCCCTGAGCGCTTGCCGCAACACGGGCAGAACCGCGATTGACAAGCGGGCGATATTTTCCGGATCGCGGGCATGCACGATATCGAGATCGAAGGTGGTCACCGGTGCGCCGTGGAGCACGGCGCTTACGCCGCCCACGATGATGAAGTCAACGCGGCGCCGAGTCAGGACTCTCAGTAGGGGCCGCGAACTTTGCGCGGAGGGTGAGCAATGAGTCTACCTGATCCTGCAGGACGGCGAGCCGCTCGGAAGGCGTCAACGACAGCATCCAGCGGATCAGCGTGAGATCGACTCCATCCTCACTGTGCTCGGGCGCCACGAATTCAGTCTGCTCCGCAGACCTGATCGTAGGGAAGATCGCTCCCGAGCCGCGCCAGCTCCGCCTGAAAATTCGCGTCGATTTCGGCCTGCTCCTCCCCACTCAACAATTCGGATGCGCCTCCCTGCCGGCCTTTGCGCATCATTCGTCCGCCCTTTCGCCACGGCGCGCCGGTATAGGGCACGAACCGGCTGTCGATGGACTTCATGTATTCGAATGACGATCGCCGGCAGACCTCGCGAATGACTTCATCCGGAACCTGAATGTCGAGAAACGTGGCGATCCGGCGCACCGTGCCTTCGAGGTCGCGCTTCATCGATGCGTAGAAGAGAATCAGGACATTCGGACGGTGCCGCTCGGCCCAGTAACCGGCGGCGTTGACGGCCCACGACCCGTTCGCCATGCCTTTACCGGCGGCGAAGGCGCGGAACATCGCGTCCTTCGAGGGCGTGGCGCCGCCGAGCAGCAGATCGCGGATGAAGAAGTACAACGAAACGAAGACGTCCCTGGGATCGCGAATGACGGCAATGTAGCGCGCATGCTCAGAGTAGGGCAGATGTTCCCAGTTGAGATGCGTCTTGATGATCCGCTTCTGTTCCGGCGCGGTCCGCCATTCCGTCGCCTGTTCGAGAGGAATGGCGTAGTTGTACATCGTCCAGTGGGTTACCGTGACATCGGGCCATGGAACGACGGAGTGAATATGTTCGAAATCTTTCCGGCAGTGGTGGATCAGTTGCCAGACGATCTGCAGTGTCCAGTTCGTTCCGCTCTTTGCGTATGTCATGACGAATACATCCTGCCTGCCGGGAATGTAACGGCGGAACGGATTTCGTCTGATGTTTTTCCGGACGCGGCGATCGCTTAATTTCCGCAACACGGTGTCCATGCGCCCCGTTCGTTCGAGCGTCCGCACGATGGGCGGGGCGATGAAATCGAGGAGGAAGCAGTAGGTCCAGCTCACCACGCGAGGTGGGGGCTTGCGTTTGAACTCGGCCATTCGGCCATTTTAGCGGGAACCCACGCAGACGACAAAAAACGATCGTCCGCGCTACAGTTGCAAGACGAAAACCAGGTAAAATAGCGGCGTGAGTACTCTTCGCCTGATCACGATTGCCTTTCTCGCGACGGCCGCCTTCGGCGCGCCCGTAACGTTCAATAAAGACGTTCTCCCGGTACTGGAGAAGAACTGCCAGACCTGTCACCGGCCGGGCGAAGTCGCACCCATGTCACTGCTGACGTATGCGGACGCGCGTCCGTGGGCGAAGGCGATCAAGGCTGCCGTAGCGGCGCGCAAGATGCCGCCATGGTTCGCCGACGCGAACGTCGGACACTTCGCGAACGATAAGCGGCTGAGCGATGCCGAGATCGCGACGCTCTCCGCGTGGGCCGACAGTGGCGCGGTCGAAGGCGACGCCAAAGACAAACCCGCGCCGCGCATATTCGAATCCGGCTGGAACATCAAGCCCGACATCGTGGTCGAGATGCCGAAGGATTTTCAGGTGAAGGCGGCCGGCACGATCGACTACCAGTACATCCGCGTGAAAGCCGATTTTAAGGAAGACATGTGGGTGAAAGAGGCGGAATTGCGTCCGGGTAATCCGGCGGTCGTGCACCACATGAAGGCGTGGGTCGTGCCTCCCGGTTCGCGATGGATGGCTGACGCGGTGCCCGGCGATGCGTATCAGGGCCGCGAAACGGGCGTGAACGAGATGGGCGACGGCAACGACATCATCGGCAAGTTCAACCCCGGTCTCGGCGCGCAGAATTTCGACGTCGACGGAGGGTCGGCGAAGTTCGTGCCGAAGGGCTCCGACATCGTTTTCGAGATGCACTACACGGCCGCCGGCAAACCCATGACGGACCGTTCGAGGCTTGGCCTCGTTCTCGCAAAGGCCGAGCCGGCTCGCCGCTACTTTTTCCATGCCGGACCGACGGCAGGCAACCTGGTCGTGCCTCCGAACGATGGCAATGCCGAGGTCGTCAGCGAAGTGACGGTCGGGCTCGACGACGCGAAGCTGGTATACGCGCAGCCGCATATGCACCTGCGGGGCAAGGATTTCGAGCTGCGCCTGATCTATCCGACAGGCGAGACCCAGACGGTACTCAAAGGCAAGTTCAATTTCGATTGGCAGCTCGGATACGATTTCGAGAGGCCGATCGTGCTCCCGAAAGGCACGCGCGTTGTTGCCATCACGCACATGGATAACTCGGCCAACAATCCTTTTAATCCGGATCCGGCGAAGGAAGTGCGCTGGGGTCCGCAGAACTGGGATGAGATGAGCAACATCTTCGTCGGCGTGACAATCGGGTTGAAGGACGATCCGCGGGAGTTATTCCACAAGTCGGGTCCGAGCCTCCTGCCACGCGGGAAGAATGGGCCGACGCTGGCTTCGCTTGAAGCGCGGTAGAGCGCTTGTCATGACAATCTACGCCGCTGCCTGCAACGCGCGCGCTGGCGCCGATTGCATCCTCGCCGCCGCCCATGACCGGATCCACCGGTTCGCCGGGGCCTCCACATACTCGAAGGCCGCGATCGAAAATCCGATCACTGCCGCAATAAAAACCACGCCCGTCCATGCCGGCGGCGCCGAACCGTAGCGGAACGTCGTGTATTGACTGAACCACCAAAGCAGGGGAACGTGCAGGATGTACATTGAGTAGCTCGCCTGTCCGAGATAGCCGGCCACACTGGTTGACAGCATGCGTACCAGGAGCCCGCCACCTGTCGCCAGCCCGATCAGGAGCGCGACGTTAAGGGGTCGCAGCACCGTATTCAGGCTCAGCACGGTTCCATTCAGCACGTGAGGATTGGCGATGAATGCGGCGCCGGCTACAAGCGCGCCGGCAGACAGCCAGAATCCCCTCCGCTGCGTGGCAATTCCTGAGCGCACCATGGCGCAGTAAATCCGCGCCGCCGCGATGCCGGCCACGAAATCCGCAAGATGATGCACGGGCTTCCACACGTCCGGCACACCCGCTCGCGCCAGCAGAATCGGTGCCACCAGACAGGCGGCCAGGGTGGGGAGCACACGCCGCAGGCCCGCCCGCCCGAGCCACAGGAACAACAGTGGGAAACAAAGATAGAAAAAGAATTCACACGACAGCGACCATGCCGGCGTATTCCAGCCCACCCCGAGCGATCCCGTCCAGCCCTGCAAAACCAGCGCGTAGTCCCGCAGGACGCTGATCTTCTGACCCGGCGTCCGGCCCGGCTTTAGTACAAACTGCAGCGCGAACCAGGAGATCATCGCGAGGCTCAGCAGGTAGGCGGGATAAATGCGTGCGAACCGCGCGACGGCGAACTTCGCCAGACTTTGCCGGTTCCACTGCGTCCGGGCGTAGCTCTGCGCGAGTACAAATCCGGAGAGCAAAAAAAATGTCTGCACCGCGAGATAGCCGCCACGCACGAGGCTCTGCGCGGCCTGCGGCAGCGATTGATTCCACTGGTCCAGTAACATGCGTGGACCAGTGAGGTGATGCAGGATAACCCACAGGCCGAGCACGAAGCGCAGGCCGGTGAGCGCCGGAAGATACTGCGCTTCAGCGGGTGAGGCCGGCTTGATCAGTTTCGGGGCGATGTATTTTATCTTACAATTCAAGACAATTTAATCGGAGCGCGATCCGCTATTAACGCCCCCCGCCGGCTCCGCATAATAACCGGTGCGCGTCTTGACCACCGCGCCGGGAAAGTTCACTGTGACCTTGATCCGCCGGAACGTGCCATCCTGTGCCTGATTCGTGGGGTTGTAGGCGATCGTGTATTGATTGCGCAGATCCTGCGCCACGTGCTCGGCGATGTCATCCACCTCAGAGAGCGCCTTTGGATAAAACGCCTCGCCTCCGGTCTCCATGGTCAGCGCATCGAGATCGTGTTTCGCCACCGCCGCCGAATGAGCGGTCTCGCTGGTGAGTAAACCGATGGCGTAGACCAGAATGTCATCCTGACGGGCTTCGCGCACTACGCGTGCGGTCTCTTCGACGCTGCTGTTATCTTCGCCGTCGGTTACGACCAGAACGACCTTTTTGTCGTTCTTCGCGAGCCGCTTCAGATGCTCGACCGCCAGCGAGACCGCATCGCGCATGGCCGTCGCGCCTTCGGAATCGATGCGGTTCAGCGACTTTTCGAGTTGCCCGACATCGTGCGTGAAGTCCTGCACGAGCGCGGGCTTGTCATTGAAGGTCATGATGAAGACCTCGTCGTCTTTGTTGGATGCCCGCACCAGTTTCAGAGCGGCGGCGGCTACCTGCGCGCGCCGCGGCAGCATACTCGCGCTGTTGTCGATCACGAGGCCGAGCGACACCGGAGCGTCTTCGCGTTTGAAGACCTTAATTTCCTGCTGCACGTCGTTTTCGTAGATCGCGAATGCGCTGCGCGGCAGCGTGGTGAGCAGCCGGCCGTTGGCTTCGGTCACCGTCGCGTGCACCTCGACGAGCCGCGTGTCGGACGTGAAGATCGCATCACTGTCTTCAGCCCCCTGCGCGGGCGCGGCCTGCGGGGCGGGTTGCGATGGCGCCTGGGCGTGCGCCACAGCACACAGCGCAAGAACGAGCGCACTTACACCAGCGGTTTTCATTACTGAGTCCTCCAGCATGCATATTGCCAGTATGCATGAGTTAATCTAGCGGAATCCGTCCTGCCGCCGCATAATCCCATCGGCTTCACCGCCAGCGACTTCGTCGAGCTCGCGCTGGCCGCTGTTCTCGCGGTCCTCGTCATATTGTGGAACTCCCCGCTGACCGGCTACGCCCGAAGATTTGCTTCACACAAAGGCTGGTGCGTTTTCACCCTTGCGGCGCTCCCCTTTATCATTCGGCTCGCGATGCTGCCCTGGCATCCCGCGCCCACCCCTGACATTTACGACGAGTTCGGTCATCTTCTCGTTGCGGATACGCTCCGGCATTTCCGCCTCGCGAACCCGCCCCATACGCTGCCGCGGTTTTTCGAGACGTTCTTCGTCCTGCAGTCCCCAACTTATAGTTCAATCTACCCCATCGGGCAGGGACTCGCACTGGCAATCGGCTGGACGCTTTTCGGAAATCCGTGGGCTGGGGTACTGCTTTCCGTCGCGGCATTCTCGGGACTCTGCTACTGGATGCTGCGCGGATGGACCTCGCCGTCGTGGGCGCTCGCCGGCGGCGTTCTCGCGGTGATGGAGTTCGGCCCGCTGAACCAATGGGCCAACTCGTATTGGGGCGGCGCTTATACCGCTGCGGCAGGGTGCCTTGTCTTCGGCGCGCTTCCACGCCTCCGCCGTTACGGCCGCTCGAGAGACGCCGTGCTGTTGGGCGCCGGGCTCGGTCTCAATCTGTTGAGCCGTCCATTTGAAACGCTTTTCCTCGTAATCGCCTCCGCCCTGTTCCTGCTGCCGGATTGGCGCAGGTTGCAAAAGCCGGCGATGATCGCAGCGCTGGCTGCTTTGCCGGCGCTCGGAATAACCGCGTTGCAAAACAAACAGGTGACCGGAAGCTGGACGACGCTGCCCTACACGCTCAGCCAGTATCAGTACGGCGTCCCGGCCTCCTTCACGTTTCAGAGCCATCCCACCCCTCACAACATGTTGACCCGCGAGCAGGAGCTCGGCTACAGGATGCAGCGGGCGTTTCGCGCGCGAGAGATCGATACGCCCGGCACTTACCTACGGCGATTGATTTATCGCGTGCGTTATTACCGGTTCTATTTCTATCCCACGCTCTATATCGCGCTGGCGGTGTTCCTGGCGCGAGTGCGCGCTTACCCGCAAGTCTGGATTGTCGTGACCTTCGCGATCTTCGCTCTCGGTTCGAATTTCTATCCGAACTTTCTGCCGCACTACATTGCGGCGCTCACCTGTTTGTTCGTGCTGGTAAGTGTCGAAGGCCTTCGGATGCTCAACCGCACGGCGGCCGTCCTGCTCTTCGGCCTGTGCCTGATGCAGTTTGCCCTTTCGCCGATCGACCTCCGCGTGCCGGAGCGCCGCATCGAGGTCAGCCGGGAACTGGCGGCAATACCCGGCAA
>DASZLP010000313.1:0-1726 GCA_035552355.1 Bryobacteraceae bacterium
CCCCTCGCGGTCGCGCAGATGAAAGAAAATCACGCCGCCCAGATCGCGCCGGCGATGGATCCAGCCCATCAGCAGCGCGGGTTTTCCGGCGTCGTTCGCGCGCAATTCGCCGCATGTGTGGGTCCGGCGGAGGTCGCCGAGAAAATCGAGCGGAACACCGCTCGTGGGAAGGCTTGCCTGCATGTTCAGTTGTTCTGTCCGATCTTCTGAAGGAGTTCGCCGCGCCCAACGCGATGCTGTTCGCCGGACTCCATATGCTTCAGCGTATACTCGCCCGCCGCAATCTCGTCGTCGCCCAAAATCAGCGCATATCGAGCGCCGAGCTTGTTCGCCAGTTCCATGGCGCGCTTGAGCTTCGCGTTCGCCGCCACTTCCACCGACGCGCCCGCGCGCCGCAGTTCGCGCGCCAGTACGCCCGCGTGATGCAAAGCCCGATCGCCCAGCGGTGCGATAAAAACATCCAGCGCCTCGCCGGCCGTGCGATCGACCGTCATCACCAGCCGGTCTTCGCCGATGGAAAATCCGATGCCCGGCGCCGGCACGGTCGACCCGATCGCTTCCGCAAGGCCGTCGTAACGGCCGCCGCCAAGTACCGAGTTCTGCGCCCCCAGGCTGCCGTGTACCACTTCAAACGTAGTGCGCATATAGTAATCGAGCCCGCGCACGAGCCGCGGCCGCACTTCATAGCCGATCCCGCGACCGTCCAGAAACCCACGCACCTGCGCAAAATGCGTCGTGCATGGCTCGCACAGGTTGTCGACGATGGTGGGTAGCTCGTTGATGATCGCCTGGTCTTCCGGGACTTTGCAATCCAGCACGCGCAGCGGATTGGTATCGGCCCGGCGCTGGCAATCCCCGCAGAGCCGCGGCGCCACCGGTCGGAGCGCCTGCCGCAGCTTCTCCACATACGCCGGCCGGCAGTTTCCGTCCCCAACCGAATTGATCAGCAGCGTGAATCCCGAAAGACCGGCGCGGCAAAGCATCTCGACCACCATCTCGATCACTTCCGCGTCGATAAACGGCGCTTCCGACCCGATCGCCTCCGCTCCGATTTGAAAAAACTGCCGGTACCGCCCCTTTTGTGGCCGTTCCCGCCGGAACATCGGCCCGATATAAAACAGCTTCTGCACGCCGGGCCGCTGATCCAGCCGATGTTCGATGTAAGCGCGCATGACGCCGGCCGTGTTTTCAGGCCGCAGCGTGAGCGATGACCCATCGCGATCCTCAAAGGTATACATCTCCTTTGACACGATGTCGGTCTCCTGGCCTACGCCGCGCGCAAAGAGTTGCGTTTCTTCAAGGATCGGGGTGCGGATTTCGAGGTAATTGTAAGCACGGAACACTTCGCGCGCATTACGCTCGACGGCGTTCCACACCGATGTGTCCGGGGGCAGTAAGTCCCTTGTACCCTTAACCGCGCGAATCATTACAGGAGGGAATTTTTCATGCTATCACGCGAGGGATTTGACGCCGACGGTTCTGTGTTGCAATACAACAGATTGAGATGCCCGGTGAAGCGCTCACTTTCGTTCCGTTGCCTCCTGACGTCAACGAGGCGGTGGATGAGATCGTGCCGAGCGCTGACCGAACGGCTTTTCTCGTCGATCTGACCCGCCAGGAAATAACGAGCCAGAACCGATCCGGAAGCCGGAAGATCACCCCGAAATCGATGATTCCGGCGTATGGGTACGGCAAATGCGACACGAGTCGAAATTGTAATTCGAGC
>DASZLP010000314.1:0-11269 GCA_035552355.1 Bryobacteraceae bacterium
TTCGAGAGCCTGGCCTGCTTGTATTCAAGCTGATCGTCGAGCGTCAGCGGCGGGGCGTCGAGGAACCGGCTGGCCGATGCTGCATTGGTGATTTCGTCGAGCCGGACGCTGGCGGCGTCGTAGTCCTTCTGATACCGGGCGATGGCGATCTGGTCGCCGGAGACTCTGTAGAGGGTTTCGAGGCGCCTGGCTTCGGTGGCGGCGCGATCAAGCGCTTCCTGCTGCTGCTTCTTCAGCAGCGTGGCGCTGGGGTGGGCGACGATGCCGTAGGGTGTCGCGTCCGTGAGATGCCAGCGCGGCAGCAGATCACGCCAGATGTTCTTCGATCCATCGCCGACGAGCGCGTCGATGGCATCGGTATCGGGCTTCTGGGTGACCGACCGCTGGAATCCCGGTGCACGATTCAGGTGATAGAGCTGTTCCATCCATGCGGAGTTGCCGCTGCGCGCACCAAATCCGGGCGGCGTGTTCACCAGTTTGGCGAGCTGGCGCTTCTGGTCGACGAGGCGTCCGCGCACGAGGGCGTTGAATTCGGTCAACTCGGGGGAACCGTCGGGAAGAGCGGCGATACGCGCGAGCTCGGCTGTCACCAATGTCCGGACTTCCTTCACCTTCGCCTCTGTAAGATTGGCGGCTGCGACCTCGTTGAATCCGATCAGAACCGGGAGGCCCTGCGCGTCGCCGAAATCGCTGACGTAAGCGAAGACGCCCTGCGCGCCGAGGTCCATGCGCCGCGTCTTGCTGTTGATGAAGACGCGATAGAGGTCGGTTGAAGTGTCGCCCGCGAAGCTGTCGAGAAAGAGCTCCATCAGCAGCGTGTCGCGCGAGTTGAGCTTTCGGTTGGCGGGCCAGGCGAGACCGATATAGCTCGGCTGGTTTTCATTTTCAAATGGAAAATCGACAACCTGGATAGATCCCGTCGGGAGGGGCTGTGGGCGGGGCAGCGCATCTTCCGACTGCGATTTGCGCGCAGAAGCGCCGGGCTGAATCGCGTTCAGGACCTGGTCGAGCTTCGTCAGTTCGGCATCCAGCGTTTCCGAATTTGGCAGGGACACGATCGCGCCCATGTTGGCCAGGTAGTAATGGCGGTCGTGAAAATTGCGGATGTCCGCCGGAACCATCTCGCGAATGCCGGAAGGGTCGCCGCCGGCGTTGAGAGCCATCGGGTGATCGGGGCCGTAGAGGTCGATGCCGAGCTGTTTGAACAGCGCCCAGTTGGGATTGTTCATCGAGCTGACCATCTCGTTGTAGACGGTGCCCTTTTCTTCGAGGCGAAGCTGGTGCGTCGCGGGATTTTCCGACACCCCGAAGTTCCGCACTTCCCGGCGGATTTCCTCATCGGTGTAGTCCGGATGAACGAGCGCTTCGAGCTCAAGCCGGAATTCGTCGTAGAACACAGGCAGGCCGGCTTTGGTGTTGAAGGGGTAGCACGTCCGCCACTGCATCGTGAAAGCGGTGGCTTCGGTCAGCGTCATCGACTGGCTGGCGGCAAACGCGCGCCCGGCCTTGCCTTTGCCCATCAGCAGATGTTCCTGTGTGTGGGGCTCGCCTTTAGGCGACACCGGAAACGAATTGACCCACGTGAACGCCTGCGGGACGGACTGCACCTGAATCAGATCCAGAGTGAAGCCGGTGCGCTGATGGATAAAGCGCGCGCCGAAGGGCTGGCCGGCGTCGTTGAGATAGACGGCGGCGGCACGGAAGCCGTGCGCGGCGGTTTGGGGAGTGATGGCGGCGTAATTCAGGGGTCCGGCCCCGGGGGCAAGGGCGGCGCTGAGTGAGAGAAGGCAAAACATCAGTAAACAGACCGCGCGGCGTGTGCCGTGTGCGCTGTTTCCGGCGAGAGGCATAGGTCCAGTGTCGCCGATTTGCATCTGCCGTCACTAAGGCCGGACCCCGGTTGCTTATATTCCTTGACAGGCATATGCCGTGCAGAGTATACCAAGAGAATGGAATCGGGCAACGAATGAAGATCAAATTGACCAGCATATACGTCGACGATCAGGAGAAGGCCCTGCGCTTCTACACCGAAGTGCTGGGCTTCGTGAAGAAGGCCGACTTCAGCCAGGGGCCGTTTCGCTGGCTCACGGTGGCATCGCCGGAAGATCCGGACGGCACGGAACTGCAGTTGGCGCTCAACAACAATCCGGCGGCCAAAGCGTACCAAGAGGCCTTGCTGCAGCAAGGCCAGCCCGCGGCCATGTTCTACAGCGACGACGTCGAGGCCGATTACGAACGGATGAAAGCGTGCGGCGCGAACTTCACCATGCCGCCGAAGGACGTGACGGCCTCGAAGATTGCCCTGCTGGATGACACCTGCGGCAATCTCATTCAGATCACGCAATTGATGCGCTGGTAGCGCGAACTCCTGGCTCAGCGCGTAATTGCAGACCAGGAATTTATCGGCGTTTATCCGCGGCTGGAAATGGGTTTGCAGCAGCCTGTGCCATCATCTTTGGTTACTGAAAACCAGTGAAGATCGCCACCTTCAACATCAACAACGTCAACAAGCGTCTGAATAACCTGCTCGCATGGCTAGCGCGCGCCGCGCCTGATGTGGTTTGCCTGCAGGAGCTGAAGGCCGAACAGTCCGGATTTCCCGCGGACGCCATTCGAGCGGCCGGATACGAAGCTGTGTGGCAGGGCGAGCGCTCGTGGAATGGCGTCGCGATCCTGGCGCGCGGCGCGCGGCCGGTCCTGACGCGCGCCAGTCTGCCGGACGGTCCCGAGGACCGGCAGGCGCGCTACATCGAAGCAGCCGTGAACGGAATCCTCGTGACATCCATTTATCTTCCGAACGGCAATCCGCAGCCGGGTCCGAAGTTCGCCTACAAGCTCGCATGGTTCGAGCGCCTGTTCGCGCACGCGGCCGCGCTGCTGACGTCGGGCGTGCCGGTCGTGCTCAGCGGGGATTACAACGTAGTGCCGGAGCCGCAGGACATCTACCCGACGCGGTCCCTCGACAACAATGCGCTGATACAGCCGGAAAGCCGCGCGGCATTTGCGCGCCTCCTCGCGCAGGGCTGGACGGATGCGCTGCGGCGGCTGCAACCGACCGGTCCGCTGTGGACGTTCTGGGATTTCAAACGTGAGCGCTGGCCCGCGGACAAAGGCATGCGGCTCGATCATCTTCTGCTCTCACCACAACTGGGGGAGAAGCTTGTGGAAGGTGGCGTCGACCGTTGGGTGCGCGGCGAGGAGAACGCAAGCGATCACGCGCCGGCCTGGATCCGCGTGAATCTTTGATCGTCACGCCGGCAGTGTGCCGATATTTCTCACATCGTCACAGTTGATGTCACGGCGGCGTGTCGATGACAATGACGAAATGAGATTCGCATCGCGCGCCTCGGGATGTGCCGTCGTATTGGCTCTGATTTCGGCGGTCGCATCCGCCCAGGAGGAAACGCCGGACAAACGCCTGCAGGACAGCGCCCTCGCATTCCGCCAGATCATGGCGGCTCCCGACCGCGCGATTCCGCGCTATTTACTCGCAAGGGCGCAGTGCATCGTCATCGTCCCCGGCATGAAGAAGGGCGCGTTTCTCGTTGGAGGGCAGTACGGGCGCGGCTTTGCATCCTGCCGGATACCCGGAAGCTGGAGCGGCCCCGCGCCCGTGCGTCTGGCCGGAGGCAGCTTCGGATTGCAAATGGGCGCCGATTCGGTCGACATCATTCTGCTCGTGATGAACAAGCGCGGCATGGAGCGCCTGCTGTCGGAGAAGTTTTCGATCGGCGCGGATGTGACGGGGGCGGCCGGTCCGGTCGGGCGCGAGGCGAAGGCCGATACGGACGTGCAGTTGAAGGCGGAAATTCTGTCGTGGTCGCGCGCGCGGGGTTTGTTCGCGGGTGTTTCACTGAACGGCACGGTGGTTGAGGCCGACCATGCCGAGGCGCGGAAGCTTTACGGGCGGGCGTGGAGTAGTCGGGAAATTCTGCAGGGAGGCATCGGGCTGCCGGATGTGGCGAAGGGTTTGAGCGATGAACTGGCGCGGGATGTGTATCAGAAGTGATGTTCATCAGAAATAGAGATCAGCCGAGGCCGGATCTGATAGACCGAAAGCGAAGGATTGACAAACGCCATCAGAAAAGCGGTTTCCCCGCCTACCCGCCATCCGGTATCGTTGGTACGCACCACAGCCTGGTTCCGTACGGGCGGCGCGCAGTTGCTCGTAATGCGCACCGCCGCCAACCTGACTCTGACGCAATGCGTCCTGCGTGATCGCTCCCTGTGTCAGTCGCAGGCCAGTCAACTCTTCCAGGATCGCGGGCGTTCGGCGCACCGGCACACCGTGTGCGTAGTGCAGAATATGCGCCAACGCTTTGGCGCGCAGACCTATCCGGTGCGCGGTGGCTCCATGCTGATCCGGTGCGATATCGGGATGCCGGCCACACATGGTACGGCCACACCGGCCGCACTCCCGCACCCGAACCGCGTAGCGACGCACCTCTGGTTCTGACTGGATGGGAATGTCCGTGGTACTGACCATTTCCTCGCGGACATCTCCCAGTGCGCCGCCGCAACAGAAACAGCGGTCGGCCTCCACAGCCACAGGAATCGCTGCCGTCTCCGGCGCACTGCGGAAACGAAAGAACCCCTGACCGGGTTTGCGTCCCGGGGGCCGGGGATCGCTTTTTCGCGTCCCTTTCGAAAAGGCGCGGGACCACCTCTGCCTTAAGCTGGTCGATTTCCTCGCGCAGTCGCTCGATCATCCGGTGCTGGTCCAGAATGATCTGAATGAGATCTTCGCGGCTGAGCGATTCCAATCGGTCCAAGACCCAGGATGCACTATTTTGATGCAATGGGCCAAGACTTTTATTTTGAATTGCAAAATCCCGAGACCTGAATGCCGCTAATCAATTACGATTTCCGTGTCGCGACCTATTGCAGTACCTGAGCCGCTGCCATTTTTCAGTACATTAATCCTGCGAAGATAATCTGCAATTTAAACAAATCCAGAACGAGCCTGCACCGCATTTCAAAAGAGTTGTCCAGCAAAAACTGATCATATTTCGCCAGAAACTCGGTACGTAATCGATCCTCGGAAGTAATAACATGGTCGAGCGTTGTTCCGAGCGCCCCTGGCAGAATGTCATAGGCATAGCTGACAAGGCAGAAAGACTCGACCCCTGAGAAGATAGAATCACATCGGTATCTCGTATCATAATCCCTCAATCCCAGTTCGGGATTCCCGCCTTGCAAATAATCGAAAAACTCCATGGTCAGGCGGATGATAGAGCGCAGGTCATCCAGCTCGGAAGGCAGGAAAAGATCCTTCCCGGCAGCGATAAGGCTGTCCTGCATTGTCTGAATCTGTTGCACTCTGTGGCTAGCCATAGAAGCTCTTTCAGATCTTATGGATGCGATATGCCACTGCGAAGAGGATTACCAAGTTGCGGTATTGCAGGAGAGCCAGCAACTGCGCCTCTTGGCGATATGAGAGACAGTCCTGAGATTGGCACGTCCGGGATCGGCGGTGCGCCCCGCGACGGCGGAGCCACTGATATGGGTTGATCTGGATCAACCGGTGCGGTCACCGCCGCCGCCGCGGCCACAGCCAAGTACGCCGCGGCTGCTTCGAGCTCGGCTTCGGCGGCTGCGAGGGCTGCAGCTGCTGCGGCGACTGTCAAGCAACTGGCTCTTACCCTATCTCGGGCATTCGTCAGCCGGTTAACCGCCTGCGACAAGGCCTTCACATGGCCGGCGTCCGGCTTCCCGCCGTACTGAATGATTTCGGTAACCCTTCTGAATACATTCGCCGTCGCAGCCGTTAACTCGGCGAGTGCCGCGCCGCAATCAGCCGGACCAGAAGCAAAATTGAGGCCCGATTGTGGTGGAGGCACCGGGACGATATAGCCGCCCACATTTTCGCAATCAGGCAACGCGGCCCCATACGCATCTGCTTGCGCACCAAAAGCAAAAATATAGGGCGTACACCCATTCAGATACTGCGGGAGTTCACCTTCGAGGCCACCGCCGCAACCTGCATCTAAATCGGTATCCTCCTCGTCGAAGGCCACACCCACGTAGCAGGAAAAGAGCCCGGTTTTGTCAAGCCGGTTCACCGGATCGCTCTGAGTATAAGCGTACCTGTTCGAACTCCCCGGATCGCCCGGTCCGCCACTCGCCTGATACGGGTCCGAGCTGTCAAACCGGCCATACGAACTCGCATAAAAACGCTGGTCCGCGTAATCCAACCCGGTGTACCCATCCCGCGTATACGTCCCAAACTTCTCCCTGTCATTGGATGTTGGGGTGATTTCGTCCCCATACGGGTAAAACCGCGCCCCACTCGACCTATTCGTTCCCAGCCGATCCAGGAACACGGCATTGTTCGAATCCAGAATCAGCTTGCCGGCGAAATAGACGTTACTCCGCAGCGGCGTAAACCCGCCCGAGCCTAACGAATAGACGCCAAGCTTCTCGCCCCGCGCCCCGAAGAAAGTCCATTCTTCAGTCACCCCGTCGGCTTTCAGCTTGTAAATGCGCTTGTTGTCCGGCGCGTAAGCGTAGTATTCCGCCCCGCCGGAAACGAGAGCAGCGGAAGCAAGCCGGTTGGCGACGTCGTAGGCGTAAGTAACTCCTGCGCCCAGCGGCGTCAAACCGGATGTCATGTTCCCGTTGAGATCGTAACCCGCCGTTACCGCGGCAAGCCGGTTCGTCGTTGCATCCACGTAGATTGGCGAGGTACTCCCGTTCAGCACTTTCGCTGTAAGATTGCCGAATCCATCGTATTGGAAAGTCTGTGTCCACGCGGCAGGCGTGCCGCCTGCAATCGGTGTGGCTGCCGCGGACGTAAGCCGCTTCAGTGAATCGTAAGCGTAGTTAATTGTCTCGCCCGAAACGGTATCCGATACTCCCGTGATCTGGCCATTATTTTGCGTCGCCGAATAGCTGTACTGGATGCCGCCCGTTGGTCCGTATCCCGATGCGGTACTCCAGCCCAGCGAATTCAACTGCCCGCTGAAGTTGTAGGCCCTGCTCTCGGTCGTATAAACTCCCGCGCCCGCCAGGAATTGGATACTCGTCGCCCGTCCCGCATAATCGTATTGGACATTCTGCATCCAGTGCCAACCATGATAGTCGTCGAGCGTTGCCGGCCGCCCCATCCCGTCGATCGCATAGTAAAACGTCATCGATCCCACCGGATAGCCCGTTGCGCCGAACGGCGCCGCAACGGGATATGTGGTTCCGTGAATCCTGCCGGCGTAATCGTATTCGTAGGTCACATCGAGAAGATGACATACGATCTCCTCGGCCGCCCCGCGAGCGCTACGTCGCCTTTCACGCCGAGCGGGACCACGCCCACGTACTCATACTCGCCGCAGAACGTGGTGCCGGTGTGGCAACAGGCGAACGGGCCGAATGGGGTTACGATCACTACGCTGGACGGGTTGGGGCGGCCGATTCACGTGCTGCGCGGCGACAGCGCCACGCCCGATGCCACGACATCGTACGTGGATACCGTCTACGCACCCGGCGCGGGTTCGCCGTTGGGCCAGGTTCAGAAGGTGTCGCGGCCCTAGGCCCCCGGCGCCACGGTCTATTGGACCGCGAATGCTTATGACGGCCTCGGGCGAACTATAAGCGTGCAGCAGCCCGATGGCGCGAGCACGACAACTTATGCGTATTCTGGCAACCAGACGACAGTTACCGACGCCGCCGCAAATAGTGCCGAGCGAGCCGTCTCGCGCGCATAATTATCGAAATGCGGATGACTCTGAACTAATGGAGACCTCGATTCCGGAAGGCGGCTTCAAAATCGAGCGCCGGAAAGTCAGAATGCCGGATGGCAGCGCTGTAGGTGCGGAATGCTTAGCGCCGAGATGGTCGTTCGGGGAGTTGATGATCGAGCGGCCTTTTGTCCGCGAGCCCGCGCTTCACAGGAGAGTCGCCTATTGCGCTCCGGAACACGACGCAATTTTGGAAGTCGCCGGCCGCGGCGGTTTGCTGACGGCGCGGCCTCTCCGCCTTTTCTCTGGTGCGCCGAGATCTCTCGCTCCAGAGCCTGTGGCCGTCTGGAAAAGGCTGATCCGCGAGCTGAGGGCCGCCTGCGATTTGCTGGATCGCATTGCGTCGGGGCATCCTGAAGGTCGCAAGCTCCTGGTAAAGAAGATCACCTTGAATCTTGCCGGCGAGGAATTCCGTGTCATGCCGCTCGACGAGTCGGCAGGCTCCCTTGCTCTGGTCCATCAGCCGTCAACTCTTCGTGCTGCGATCTGGCGGCGTATGGCGGCTGAGTTTGCCGGTTCGATCACTTGCCTTCGGTGCGCGGGACCGTCGTGCGGACGGTGGATTCTCAGCAGTACATCGCGCAGCGACAAGCGGTTCTGTTCGGGAGCTTGCCGCAACCGAGCGCTGCGGCTCAGGAAGGCTGCGCGCGCAGCGGCAGTGGCCTCCCCGCCGTAGTAGGCGATCTGTCAACTCGAATGTCGTATCGAAAAAGCTGTCGAGTTGCGCTCGATCGTACAGGCTGAAGCCCGTATGAACACGCCGTGGCCGGGTCGTGAATCGGCGGACACAATCAGCCATCCGGTCGAGTTCGCGCCGGCCCGGCTTTAAGTTCGAGCCGGACGAACTGCACTCTGAAATCCTGCGATCGCCGGCGCGGCGTTGGGGCGTTCGACCGGGATTCCCACGCGGCGCCGGAGTGCATATGATTCGCCCAGCTCAGAGCGAGCCAGACCTTCAGATCAGGCAAACAGGACGTCGTAAGGATTCTCTCTGCCGAGGCGGCCGGCGGCTGGCTTGCCCTTTTCCCGACGAGCGGCCCGGTCACTCTTTGCGAACGGCGCCCCCGAAGCTGAACCTCGATCGCGCCGGTGATCAGCGAGCGGATGGACGTGTGTTCGGCAGCGGCCCGGCGGCGAAGCGCGGCGTTTATATCGTCGGGAATGTCGATTGTGATCCGAACGCTCATGCCATAATTATGCCCGTCCTTCCGCGCACGAAGGCGAAAGCGTTCCGCCACTTCCCGCAATTGTAAAATCATATAAATTCATGTCCAAACGCGAATTCCAGACCGAAGTCAACCAATTACTCCACCTCATCGTCCATTCGCTCTACTCCCATCCGGAAATCTTCCTGCGCGAGCTGGTGTCGAACGCTTCCGACGCGCTCGACAAATTGAAGTACCTCACCCTCACGGAGGATCCTTACAAGTCCCTCGCCTTCGATCCGCGCATCGACCTCGAACTCGATGAAGAGAAGCACACGTTGACGATCAGCGACAACGGCATCGGCATGAACGACACCGATCTCGTCGAGCATCTCGGCACCATCGCGCGCTCCGGGACGAAGAACTTCCTCGCGAATCTCTCGGGCGACGCCAAACGCGACTCCAATCTGATCGGTCAGTTCGGGGTGGGTTTCTACAGCGTCTTCATGGTGGCCGATCGGGTCGAAGTAATTTCGCGCCGGACGCTGGAGGAGGCGGCGTGGCGCTGGACCAGCAACGGCAAGGACGGCTTCGATCTCGAATCCGCCGAACGCGCGGCGCAGGGAACCACCATTACCGTCTTCTTCAATGAAGAAGGCAAGGAATACGCCAACAGTTGGAAGCTGCGCGAAATCATCAAAAAGTATTCCAATCACATCGCCTTCCCGATCTACCTCACCGCCGACAAGAGCGAATGGGATGAGACGGAGAAGAAGTCGATCAAAAAGCGTGCGACCGAGCAGGTCAATTCCGCCAGCGCGTTGTGGAAGCGTCCGAAAAGCGAGCTGAAAGACGAGGACTACAAGGAACTCTACAAGTCAATCTCAGGCGACTGGGAAGATCCGCTCTTCTGGTTCCACACCAAAGCCGAAGGGACGACGGAGTACACGACGCTCTTCTACGTTCCTTCCAAAGCACCGGCAGGAATCTACCAGGCGGATTACAAACCCGGCGTGAAGCTCTACGTCCGCCGGGTCTTCATCATGGACGACGCGAAGGAGCTCATGCCGAGTTACCTGCGCTTCCTGCGCGGCATCATCGACAGCGAGGACCTGCCGCTGAACGTCAGCCGCGAGATCCTGCAGCAGAACAAGATCCTGAACAACATCCGCACCGCGAGCGTGAAGAAGGTGCTGAGCGAGCTGAAGTCGATCGCGGCCGAGAACCCGGACCAGTACGCAAAGTTCATCGACGAGTACAACCGCATGCTGAAGGAAGGGCTCTACAGCGACTTCGGCAATCGTGACGCCGTCCTGGATTTGGTGCGCATGAAGTCGACGAAGACCGATGGCTGGACCAGCCTGGCCGACGTGAAGTCGCGCATGCGGGAAGGCCAGAAGGGCATCTATTACATTACGGGCGGCGCGGCCGGCGTCCTGCGCAGTTCGCCGCTGCTGGAGATTTATAAGAAGAAGGACATCGAGGTGCTGATCCTCGACGACGAGTTCGATGAGCTCGTTTTCGGCTCGGTCGATAAGTATCAGGACATCGATTTGAAGGCGGTGAACAAAGCTTCCGCCGGCGAGGATCTGAAAGACGACGACGACACGGCGGTGAAGGAGAAGGAAGACCAGATCAAGCCGCTGCTCGAAAAGATGAAAGGCGTGCTCGGCGACCGTGTGAAGGAAGTGAAAGCTTCCGTCCGGCTCGCCGACAGCCCGTCATGCATCGTCTCGGATGAAGATGAGCCTTCCATGCAGATGCAGCAGATGCTGAAGGCGATGGGGCAGAGCGGAATGCCATCGCTCAAGCCGACGCTCGAAATCAATCCGGACCACGAGATTGTGAAAAAGCTGCTGGGATCTTCCGACGACGCATTGATCAACGATGCGTCGTGGCTGCTGCTGGAGCAAGCGCTGCTGATCGAAGGTTTGCCGGTGGATAATCCGGGAACGTTCGTGCAGCGGTTGAATCGCGTTTTGTCGCGCGCGGTGTAGGGCAGCACTCAGGCACTTTCCCCCACGGCGATTTCCCTGCGCCGCGCAGGGAACATAAAAATCCCCGCCGCGCCTGCCATTGCCAGTGTTACAGCCGCCATCAGGAACGCAGCGCCGTAACCGAAACGGTCCGCCACGCCGCCGGCCGCGAACGATCCGCAGCCGACGAACAGATCATAGAACGCGCCGAGCACTCCGACTGCGGCGCCATGCTGCGACTCCGGCGTCTGCCGCAGCACCGTCGATATCACCGACGACCATGGGAATGAAAACCCGAACCCCAGCAGCGCCGCCGCGGCGATCGCTATCAGCGGCGGAGGTCCCGCGGTCAGAATCAGCGATCCGACGGTCATTCCCGCGATCCCGAAATAGTAAGTGATCTTCGGGTCCATCCGGT
>DASZLP010000315.1:0-3816 GCA_035552355.1 Bryobacteraceae bacterium
GTCGCGATCGAGCTTCGCACCTTGCGTAAGATCCGCATCGGTCGCGATGTTCAGAGCTTTGAGCCCGACGGGCGTCATCATCACCCACCCGTACCCGAGCTGCACATAGACCGGATTGTTCGGCGCGGCGGCGACAAGCTCGGCCTGTGTGGGGCGGCGCTTTTCCCGGAATTGCTGGACATTCCATCCGCCCGCGACGATGAGCCACGCACCCGGCTTCATGGTTTGAGACGCTTCGTGAATGCGGGCCACTGCTTCGGTGAGGGTCGGCGCGCCAATCCAGTTCACTTCGGTGGCGAAGCTGAGGGCCGCGCGGATGGCGTGCATGTGGGAGTCGATGAGTCCGGGGATGACGGTGCGTCCCTGCAGGTCGATGATTCTCGATCGAGGCCCGGCGAGTCCGCGGATTTGGGCGGCAGTGCCGAGGGCTTCGATGCGTCCGCCGCGAATTGCGAGGGCTTCGCTCGTGGGCGCCCGCGCGTCGACAGTAACGATTTTTCCGTTGATCAGGATCGTGTCGGGAATCTGTGAAAACGCCGGGATCACGCAGGCGAACGCGAGCCCGAGCAGCGCGGAAAGCTTCATCTTCATCGGAATCTCCCATTGACGTTGTATCATTGCGATTCACGACGTGAATCCCAATTTCCCCGGTTCTTCTGAACGTTCTCACCGTTTTCTGCCCCTCCTTTTGTTGCTCTTTGTGGGCAGCGGCTGCTCGGCGCTGATTTACGAGGTCGTCTGGCTGCAGCTCCTGCAGCTCGTGATCGGCTCTTCGGCGGCTTCGATCGCCGTGCTGCTCGGGACATTCATGGGCGGGATGTGCCTCGGGAGTATCGTGCTGCCGCGCCTGATTTCCGCCCGCCGGAATCCGTTGCAAGTCTATGCGCTGCTCGAACTGGGCACGGGCGCGTTTGGGCTGCTGGTGTTGTTCGGACTGCCGCTGGTCGAGCACCTCTACACCGCGACGATCGGCCACGGGATGCCGGGCATCCTGCTGCGCAGCGTGGCCTCGGGAATCTGTCTGCTGCCGCCGACATTGATGATGGGCGCGACGCTGCCGGCCATCTCGCGCTGGATCGAGACCACGCCGAAAGCCGCATCATGGTGGGGCTTCTTTTACGGCGGCAACATCGCGGGCGGCGTCTGCGGATGCCTGCTCGCCGGCTTCTATCTGCTGCGCGTTCACGATATGGCGACTGCCAGCTATGTCGCGGTCGGTATCAATGTCATTGTCGGTCTGGCCGGTCTCGTACTGGCCGGGCGCGCGCCCTGGGAAGCGCCGCCGCCCGAAGAAGAATTCGCGGAGAGGTCGCCGGACGTCTGGCCCGTTTACATCGCAATTGCGTTATCGGGCCTCTGCGCGCTCGGCGCCGAAGTGGTCTGGACCCGCACGCTCTCGCTCATGCTCGGCCCCACGGTCTACACGTTCTCGATCATCCTCGCGGTGTTTCTGACGGGCCTTGGGCTGGGCAGCAGCGGGGGCGCGGCTATGGCGCGCGATCATCCAAAGCCTCGCGCGATGCTGGCGCTTTGCCAGGGACTGCTCGTACTCGCCATTGCGTTCGCGGCCTTCATGCTGGCGGAATTTCTGCCGTACTGGAAAGGAAATGTCGATCTTCCAGTGACGCCGTGGAAAGGTTTTCTGGACGATCTGGCGCGATGTGCGATCGGCATTCTGCCGGCGGCGATTTTGTGGGGTGCGAGCTTCCCGCTGGCGCTGGCGAGCGTGGCTACAGGAAAGCGCGATCCCGGCCGTCTGGTCGGTGAAGTATACGGCGCGAACACGATTGGCGCCATCTTCGGTTCACTCGGATTCAGCCTGCTGATGATTCCGCGCCTCGGGACGCAGCATTCCGAGCAGGTGCTGGTGACGCTCTCGATGCTGGCGGCACTGATGTTATTGAGGCCGTCGATCAAAGTGGCAGTCGCTGTCGTCGCCGCCGCGCTCGTCGCGTGGAGTGTGCCCGCCGTTCCCTGGCAATTGATCGCTTTCGGAAGGCGGCTGGCGACGACGACCGGTACGTGGGTCCCGCTGTATGTGGGCGAGGGGATGAACTCCTCGATCGCTTATACGAAATACGAGAACGTTACGACTTACTTTCACGTCGCCGGGAAGACCGAGGCGTCCGCCGAGCCGCAGGACATGCGGCTGCAGCGACTGCTGGGGCACCTGCCGGCGCTGCTGCATTCCAAGCCGAAGTCGGTCCTCGTGGTGGGATGCGGGGCGGGGGTGACGGCCGGCACATTCGTCGTGCATCCGGAAGTCGAACACATCACGATTTGCGAGATCGAGCCGCTGATTCCGCCGGCCTCCGCGCGGTACTTCGCGCACGAAAACCACAACGTGATGCACGACCCGAAGACACGCATCGTCTATGATGACGCGCGACATTACATCCTGACGTCGACCGAGAAGTTCGACATCATCACGTCCGATCCGATCCATCCGTGGGTGAAGGGGATCGCGCCGCTTTACTCGACCGAATACTTCAATCTGGTAAAGAAGCATCTGAATCCCGGCGGATTCGTCACGCAGTGGGTGCCGCTTTACGAGAGCAACATCGATACGGTGAAAAGTGAGATCGCGACGTTCTTCGAGGCTTTTCCGAACGGGACTGTGTGGGGAAATCTGAATACGGATGGGCAGGGTTACGACACCGTGCTCGTCGGCCAACTCGAGCCGCTGAAGATCGATGTGGATGCCATGCAGGAACGGCTGAATCGTCCGGATTACAAGGCGGTGGTGGCGTCGATGCGCGAGGTCGGATACAACTCGGCCCTCGATCTGCTTTCGAATTACGCCGTGCAGGCGTCGGATCTGCGGAGCTGGCTCAGAAACGCGCAGATCAATCGCGACCGGAATCTGCGGCTGCAGTATCTGGCGGGCATGGGTCTGAATCAGTATCTGGCGCCGGTGATTTACGAGCAGATCCTGCAGACCGCCTCGTTTCCGTCGAATATTTTTTCAGGCTCGGGGGCGACGCTGCGGGCGCTTGAGACGGGGATTCACAACCCGCATTACTAAACAGCTGCCTTTTGGCTCCGCCCGCAGGCCACAAAAACGATGGCCCGCGCTACAGCGACCTACCGTCCCGCGCCAAACCGCCGCCGCGGCCGGAACGACTGCGTCTTGCTTCCGAAGCGCTTTTGCGCCGGCATCTCGATGACATTGGCGACGCCCGCGAGGCTCCGCGCTTCCGCCTTCAAACCGTCGGGTGTTTCCTTCAACGTCAGAGAAATCTTCAACGTCCGCTCAATGTTCTGAACGTCGCGGCGTTCGGCCCGCACTGCGAAGGTCGAAGCGACGCCGCGTGCGCCGGCGCGGCCGGTGCGTCCCACGCGATGGATGAAGTCTTCCGGCGCCTGCGGCAGATCGTAGTTCACGACCTGCGCGATGTCGTCGACATGGATGCCGCGGGCCGCGACATCGGTCGCGACAAGCACGCGATACTGTCCGTCCTGAAATCCGCGCAGCGCCATATTGCGCTGGTTCTGTGAGCGATCGCCGTGGATCGCGGTCGATTTCACGCCGGCCGCATGCAGTTTCTTCGCGAGCCGCTCGGCGCCGCGCTTGGTGCGTGCGAAGACGAGGAACGATCCTTCGTGCGTCCCGAGCAAGTGATTGAGCAGCGCGAGTTTGCGATCCTGCTCGACTTCGTAAACATGCATGTCGATCCGGTCGGCGGGTTTCGTGATCGAGCCAACGCTGATACGCACCGGGTCTTTCAAATGTTTGTGGATCAGCCGCGCGACGGAAGCTTCCATCGTGGCGGAGAAGAAGAGAGTCTGGCGGCCGGCCGGTGTTTTGCGCAGGAT
>DASZLP010000316.1:0-12684 GCA_035552355.1 Bryobacteraceae bacterium
AAACGGCGCACGATTCCGTTGACGCATACCATCCTGATTATGCCGAAACAAAATGACGCTGAACGCAGTAATGACAATACTGGCAACACCCGACGCGGCATAGTCCGGCATTCGACATTGTGGCTGGAGCCCAAGCTCGTCGGACAATTTAGTTCGTCAAATGGACACCGGACGCGTCAGATCCTCCTCGAACCAGGCCGATTGTCCATACGGCCGCCCCTCCAGACCGGACAGTCTCCACGAGCATCGGCTCGTTGAAGAGCGGCCTGAGCAGAAGCTGACCTTCCTTCGGGATGGAGTGCGATGCCATCAGCGGGAGATTGACACTCCACTTTAATTCACTCCTCGTCCTGACAAGTACGTACAAGCCCGGCGGCGTTGCGTCAGGCGCGCCGCCGTTTGGAGAAATCCGAATCATCACGCTGAATCAAAACGTGATTTGAGCCGGGGCTTATTCTTCATATCGGAAGGGCTCGTCTCGCGCCACCGGCCAGGAATGCCTTCCGGACCTGGTTGGGCGACCCTGCTTAGCGGTCACCGCGCCTCGCCTCCTGATTTCGGTTTCTGCATTTTAATCTTCTGGCATCGCGCGCAGCGCCACTTCCGCTTCTTATGGAAAATGTGGCCTTTCAGTTCTTTCATTGTGACCTTGCACCTTTTACAGGTCATCGCCGAGAGGCCTCATTTTCATCTCATTTGATGATCGCCTGGCGGACCTGGCGAAATGCCGGCGGCGCGCGTACGCTGGAGAATGCGAATCGGACTGCTCTCCGACACACACGGTTTTCTGGACGACGCCGTGTTCCGTCATTTCGCGGAGTGCGATGAGATTTGGCATGCGGGAGACTTCGGTACGCCCGAAGTGCTGGACCGCCTCAGAGGCTTCAAACCCGTGCGGGGCGTCTACGGTAACGTAGATGGCGCGGAGCTTCGGGCCGGCGTCCCGGAGGATCTTGTTTGGAAATGCGAGGGTCTCAGCGTCTACATGACTCACATCGGGGGATATCCGGGCAACTATGACCGGCGGGCGGGAAAGGAGGTCCGCCGGCTGCGGCCGAACCTGTTCATCTGCGGCCACTCACACATCCTGAAAGTCATGCGCGACCAGGCGCTCGACCTGGTTCACATGAATCCCGGCGCCTGCGGGCACAATGGATGGCACCTCGTCCGCACTCTGCTGCGATTTACCGTGGAAGCCGGGAAGATATCCGGCGTGCAGGCAATCGAACTGGGTCCGCGCGGGCGGCGACACAGCGCGGGCGATCGTGCCGGCTGACCGCGGACGCGCGACGGTATTCAGCCATGAGGGTCTTGCGATTCCAGTGGGTTCCGTGCAGAGCACGAGGAACTGCAAATGACTCGTCACGACTTTCCCGGATTTGCCACGAAAAGAATACATCGGCATTCTCGGACGCGATCCGGCAGGAGCCGGTTGTGCAACGGGCCTGAGTGGTGGCTTTAAGTCAGCGCCAACAGCCACAGGCTGAAGCCTGTGCCACCATCCTGCCGTCCCCAAACCACCCCAAAATGTGGACCGGAAGCTTTGCCAGTCACGCCGTTTGCAGATTTCTTTTCCTTTGTAAGCTACTGAATTCCTTCGGAGCGGTCTGAGAGAGCGCCGGCAGAGCGGTGGCCGGGTGTTACTACGTGGCTTGGAGATCAATCGCAAGTCCGATATCCCGACGGCGCGTCTTATCACTACCGGCCCGCCTGCCGCAGCCGAATGGACGCGGCTCGGGTTTGTGCCCGATGCGCGGCAACTGGAAGTGCTGGAGTCCGGGGCGAAGTGGGGAATCCTGAATTGCACGCGGCAGTGGGGGAAGTCGACGATCGGGGCGGCGAAGGCGGTGCGGCATGCGTGGTCGAAGCCGGAGAGCCTGGTGCTGGTGGCGAGTCCGAGCGAGCGGCAGAGCATGGAACTGATGCGCAAGGCCGCGACGATGCTGCGCAGGCTGGGGATCCGGAAGCGCGGCGATGGCGGGATGGATGCGTCGCTGCTGTTGCCGAATGGCTCACGCATCGTGGGATTGCCGGGCGTAGAGGCTACGGCGCGGGGGTTCTCGGCCGTATCGCTGCTGGTGGTCGACGAGGCCGCGCGGGTCGACGATGCGGCGTATAAGGCGCTGCGTCCGATGCTGTCGACGGTGAACGGCGATCTGTGGCTGCTGTCGACGCCGTGGGGGAAACGCGGGTTCTTTTACGAAGAGTGGGCGCACGGCGGCGAGGACTGGTTCCGGATGAGCGTGCCGGCCACGGAGTGTCCGCGGATCGCGCCCGCGGTTCTGGAAAGGGAGAAAAAGTCGCTGGGGCCGAAATGGTTCGCGCAGGAGTATTTGTGCGGGTTCATGGACAACGGCGCGGCGATGTTCGGGCGGGACCTGGTGGAGGCGGCGTTCGATCCGGAGGCGGAGGAGCTGGTGCTGGATTGAGGAAAAACATCAAGGTCAAAACATGAACCGTTAATTAAGAGCAGCAAACTGATGAGAACGGATGAATACGAAATGCTTTATATCGGGATTGATATTGGGAAGTCGGTGGATCCTGCGGCCATCGTGATTGTGGGGCGTTTGGAGAGGCGGCTGACGCTTTGCTATGCGGAGAGGCTGGCGCTGGGAACGCCGTACCCGGACCTCGCCGAGCACGTGCGGTGGATCGCGACGCACGAGAAGGTGCGGGGGCGGTGCGCGATGGCGGTGGATGCGACAGGCGTGGGCGCGCCGGTAGTCGACATGCTGCGCGCGGGACGGATGGGCTGCGAGATTGCTTCGGTGGTGATTTCGGGCGGAGAGAAGACGACGTCCGGCAGCGGTAACAGGTGGACCGTTCCCAAACGCGATCTGCTGACCGGAGTGCAGGTGCTGTTGCAGCGCGGCGAATTGCGGATTGCGCCGACGCTGAAAGAGGCGGGGACGCTGGTTCGCGAGCTGACCAATGTGAGGATGACGCCGGGGAATGGCGGCGCCATGCGGATGGGGGCGGATGGATTCGGCGAGCACGACGATCTGGTGATCGCGCTGGCGCTGGCGTGCTGGAGGGCGGTACGTCCGCAGAACGGGTTTGGGACACGGCGGCTGCCGGGGATTTAGGCCGGTGATCTCACGGGCTGAGAACGCCGACGGAGTATCCAGCCGGCCCTGAACCTAAAGAATGCAGAGGCGCCTCGAGCGGCGCAAACGCCGGCATGAGTGGCCCCCGCCACGTGGACGCGAACAGTCCTGAATGCTTTCCAAGACGATATGGGGTGTTTCAGTTTCTGGTCGCGTGCTGCTTCCGGCTGGTCCTGCCGGCCGGGTGCGCAACCTCGCGGGCGTCTTCCTCGCCGTTCGCCGCTTCCAGCTTGTCGGCCAGCGCGTCGAGATCCTGGAACCGGAACACCTGATCCATCATGCCGTGCGCTTTGAAGAGCGGCTGGTACCGATGCAGCGCTTTATAGGCGGGCTCGTGCACCAGTTTCGTCCAGAGTTCGCGCACCTTCGGGTCGGTGCTCTTCGGCACGTACCTGATGTACTCCTTGACGAGCGGATGGCCCGGCGTGATGTCGCAGGCCATGGTGGTTGACGCGCCGACGCCGTGCTTAATGGATCCATGCCTCTCCTCATCATGGCCGCGGCGCCGGATCAGATCCTCGTAAATCTCCGGCTGCTGCATGTTCACGATGTTGCTCGGCCAGGCAATGCCCGCCTTGAGGATGTTCCAGGCGCGCTCGTTGGGCGCTTCCTGCTCGGCCGCAATCCACGGCGAATAGAGAGGCTGCACCATGTGGCCCGGCGAGAAGTAGAGCGCGCGGCCCGCGCCGCGATAGAAGAATTCCCAGGAGATCGGATCGAGATCGTGCAGCACGCTCTGCACCAGCGGCACCATGGGAAAGTTGAAGCAGCGGGTGACAAGTCCTAGCGACTCCAGCGCGCAGCCGACGTAACCGGGCCGCGAGTTGTTCCTGCACATCTTGATGAAGACCTTGAGCACGCGCTCGACTTCGCGCACGCTCGAGTCGGGCGTCAACTGCTTCATCAACGATTCGGCGACCGCCAGGCCAAGACCGGCGTGCATCATCGTGTATGACTTCTCCGGCATCGCATCGGTGTCCGCCGCCTGACCTTCCACGAGAATGTCGTGCGCGTCTTCACTGCAATTCCATTTGTCTTTCCAGACGCGCTGCGAGTAAACGTGGCCCAGACCCTCAACGCTCCAGATGCTCTCGAAGTCGCCGATGCCGTACGCCTTGGGCATGAAGATGTTCAGATCGACCGGTCCGGTCTTCGGAATGCCGAGCTTCTCAGGATTGTTGCGCACCAGGGTGAAGATGTAGCGCGTGTTCCTGGCCTGCTGCGAATAGAGAGATTCCTGCTTGCCAATCGTGGCGTCGGCGGCGAGCAGGCTCTGCGTCAGCACGTGGTCGCCGAACTTCAGCCAGTAGCCCGGATTCAGGGTCTTCGTGGGTGAAAGCAGATCAAAGACGAAATCGACCGCTTTGTTCTGATACTCGTCGCCCGCGATGAAGACGACCGCCGCGGGATCGCCGAACTTTTCGACGGTTTGCCTGGTTTTCTTATACAGGTAGCCTGAAAACGTTCGCGGATCTTCGCCGTTCGGACCCGGCGCGGGTGGATTTTTGGGGTTGACCAGCGTCTTCGAAACCCCTGACATCTTGGCCATCTGCTGGCCCGTGTAAAGTCCCTGCGCCAGCATGTAACTGATTACAGAACTTGCTACATCACGCATACCACCCTCCGTGTCTTTCGTGATTGAAATGCCTTGAGGCATCCATAATTAAAATGCCTTGAGGCATCAGTCTAGCCTGATTTCAAGCGGCACTCAAGGGGGAAAGCGTTATCGTCCGGATTGGAATGTTTCGCTTGACTGTTGGGCGTTGCGGCCCGGAGGATCGAGGCGATCGACCAGCGCTTCGAGGTCCTGCAGACGGAACACCTGGTCCATCATGCCGTGCGCGCTGAGCACGGGCTGGTAGCGATGGACGGCGTTATATACCTGACTCCTAACGAGTTTGTCCCACAGGCGGCGAACGGTCGGGTCGGTGCTCCGCGGCGTGTATTCGAGGTAAGTCTTCACGACTGGATGGTTCGGCGTGATATCCAGAGCCATCGTTGTCGACGCAGCTACGCCGTGCGCTATCGTACCTTCACTTTCTTCGGCAACGCCGCGACGCCGGATCAAATCTTCAAAAATTTCCGGTGTCCGCATGTTCACTATGTTTGTCGGCCATGCAATTCCGGCTTTGAGAATCTTGTGCGCGCGCGCGTTGGGAGCTTCCTGCTCGGCGGCAATCCATGGTGAATAGAGAGGCTGCGCCATATGCGCGGGCGAGAAGTAGAGCGCGCGCCCGGCGCCGCGCCAGAAGAATTCCCAGGCGACGGGATCGAGGTTGGCGAGCACGTTCTGCACCAGATCCGTCATCGGGTAATTGAAGCAGCGCGTGACGAGTCCGAGAGATTCGAGCGCGCAGCCGACGTATCCAGGCCGCGAATTGTTGTTGCAAACCTTGATGAAGATTTTGAGGACGCGCTCGACTTCCCTGACGCGGCTGTCGGGCGTCAACTGCTTCATGAGCGATTCGGCGACCGCGAGCCCGAGCCCGGCATGCATCATGGTGAGCGACTTCCCGGGCATTGACGCAGCCTGGCCTTCGATCAGGATGTCGTGGGCGTCTTCACTGCAGTTCCACTTGAGATGCCACATGCGCTGCGAGTAGACATGGCCGAGGCCTTCCACTACCCAGATGTTTTCGAAGTCGCCGACGCTGTAAGCCCGCCGCATGAACTCGGCGAGATCGAATTCACCGCTCTTCGGAATGCCGAGTTTCTCCGGATTGTTGCGGACCAGCGTGAAGATGTAGCGCGTGTTCTTCGCCTGCTGCGTATACAGATCGCGCTGCGGACCGGCGGCGGCATACGCGAGTGAGCTCTGCTGCGCGATGTGGCGCGGGAGCTTTGCCCAGTAGCGCGGATTCAGCGTCAGGATGTCGAAAAACAGGTCGACGACTTTGGACTGGTATTCGTCGCCGATGATGAACAGGACCGCGGCCGGATCGCCGAAGCGTTCGACGGTGCGTTTCGTCTTCTTATAGAGGTAAGCGGTGGCGCTGGCGGCGGGGAGCCCTTCGGGTCCGGGCGCGGGGGGATTTTTGGGCTCGACGAGAGGTCCGGGAGCGCCGGCCTTTTTGGCCACCTGCTGCACGGTGTAGAGTACCGATGCGAGGACGAATCCGAAGAGTGTGCTGGTGAATTTACGCATGGTGGGGACTCAGGTTCATGGCCAGTATATTGCAATGGCTACTTAGCGTAGACGTCTTTCCAGACGGCCGCGCCTTCGGTGAATTCCAGCGTCTTATTGATTGGAAGCGCCGTGAAGCGCTGCTGCAGCCCGCTCGGCCAGCGCACTTCCAGGGCGTCGATCTTCTTCAGCTTGCCGAGACCGAAATGCTGCTCGAAAGGCATGCAGCCGAAGTTGGTCCCGCCGGTGACTTCGCGGAATTGCTTTTTGCCGCCCGCTTCGATCATCACGCGTGAACCGATCGCCGACCGATTGCTCTGAACGCCCACCAGACGCACGTTGAAATAGTTGCCAGGCAGAGTCTTAGGACAATAAACACTCGTCGTGAGCAGATCGCCCGGATAAGCGCCGCCCGCCGCAACGATAACGGAGAGCCGTCCGTCGCCGAACAGATCGCCGAGGTTAGCGCCGTGGCTCTTGCCGGTAAATGGGAGTCCCGCGGCGAACGTGGTATTGCGGAACTTCTGGCCGTCGTTTTCGAGCAGCACGAGCGGATCGAGGCGGTCGAGCTTCGGACTGCCGTTACCCAGCACGAGATCCATATAGCCGTCGTTGTTGAAGTCGCCGAAGCTGCCGCTCATCGTGCCCCAGCAGCCGTTGAGCCCGAGATCGCGGTTCACCTGGGTGAACGTGCCGTCGCGGTTATTGTGGTAAACCCGCATGGGCTGGCCGTTCGGCGGCCCTTCACCGTGACGCAGCGTGTAAATCACATCATCGTGATCGGACCAGATGAACTGGCCGATATCCATCCAGCCGTCGCCGTCGTAATCCCACCAGAAGGCGGGGCTTCCAAAACCCATTGCCGTGACTCCGGCGCGCTCGCTGACATCGGTGAAAGTGCCATCGCCGTTGTTGTGGAAGAGTTGCGAGCGGCCGAGACCGTTGCTGAGGAAGAGGTCCATCAGGCCATCGTTGTCGTAGTCGCCCCAGGCGCCGCCGATGGTCGGCCAGAGTGTCTTCAGGCCGGCTTGTTCGGTCGCGTCGGTAAAGGTGCCGTCGCCGTTGTTGTGGAACAGGCGGTTGGGCGTCTTGCGCTCGAAGAGGCCGCCGAGGTTGTTGGCGACGAAGAGGTCGAGGAAGCCGTCATTGTCGTAGTCGACCCAGGACGCGGTGAATGCCGGTCCCCAGACATCTTTCAATCCGGCGGCTTCGGTGACATCGGTGAAGGTGCCGTCGCCGTTGTTGCGGAACAACGTGCCCTCACCGACGTAGAAGCCCTGGCGGGTGACGTAGAGATCGGTGAAACCGTCGTTGTTGTAGTCGCCTGCCACGGTTGCGAAGCTGTTGACCGCGATGTCGAGTCCGGAATCGATCGAGACGTCAGTGAACGTGCCGTCGCCGTTGTTGTGATAAAGGTTCGTGCCGCCGTAGGCCGCGCCTATGACGATGTCGAGGTAGCCGTCGTTGTCGTAATCGAAGATGGCGCTGCCGCGGCCGCCGCTGGTTTTGTCGAGCCCGATCTTCGCGGCGATGTCTTCGAATTCCACCGTCGGAGCGGCGTATCCGGCTTTGATCGACATGCGGAACGGCTCGGGGACGAAGGCGGGATATCCGCCCAGCTTGTCGGCCGAAAGGAACAACACGGCGCGGGCGCGCTCGTCTTTCGGAGCGGCCTTGAGCGAATCTACTTCGGATTTCACGGCCGCGAGGTAGCGGCCCGCGCGATAGAGGGCGACTCCGGCTTCATGCCGCGACACCGCGAACTGTGGCGCGGTTTCCGGAATCTTCCTGAACTCGACATCGGCGTCTTCGTAGCGGCCGCACTTGGAGAGCACGCGCGCCAGCTCGAGACGGGCACGATAATCCTCCGGCTCGGTCTCGAGGCGCTTTTCGCATTTCTCGATCAGATCGCCATATTCGAGACCCGCAAACACCGGCGTCTCGGTGAACATCTCGAAGAAGTCGGACACCAGACGCGGCAGACGCGCCGGTCCGACGACGTCAAGCGTGACCAGACCACGCAGGGCGGATTCCGTCATGAGCGTCCCGAAGGACAACGCCAACTGCACCGGCAGCGCGACGTTGCGCGGATCGGTGATGCTGAAGTTGCGGAAAGACGCGCGCGCTGCTGCCAGAACTTCGCCCGATGCCACCGGCAACTGCGACAGCTCCATCGGCGAATACCGCGCCACGCGCGTGAGGCGGTTGGCGAAATCCGCGACGGCAAGGTCGACATCTTCGGGGCCCTCGACGGGGGCGCCCTTGATGGCGGTATCGTGGCCGGTGATTCCATCGATGGTCCGCTGGGCAGTCTTCATGGCGGACTGCATCATGACCAGACCCGACTCGAGAAACGCCGGGATGCCGAAAAACGAACTGTTACCGTTCATAGAGCCTTGGGAAGCGTGTAGTAGACGGACTGAATGGCGCAACCGTAGCTGGCGGTCTCCTGCTTCTCAACCGGCTTGCCCTGCAGGAATTGCTCGAGCGCGGGATCGAGGTAAGCCACATATTCCGGGTCGTCGCCGTATTTGTAGTTATCGACTGCGCCGCGGTAGACCAGCGCGCCCTTGCCGTCGATCAGAAAAGCGCGCGGCGTCTGGCGGGTGAACCACTGGCCGGCGACGAAGCTCGCAGGGTCGTGCACGACAGGGAATGTGAGTTTGCGCTGCGCGGCGGCCTTTCGGACCGAGTCGAGCTCCTCGCCATTGCGCGACGAAATTATGAGAAGACCGATATCGGGATATTTTTCCGGAAATCCGTTGAAGTACTTGTCGTAGCGGATGCAGTGGGAGCAGGTGCTCGACCAAACCACAATGACCGCGCCCTTCTTCTTTTTGACGACGGAACCGATGTTGGCGGGTTCGCCATCGAGAGTGCGCAGGGAAAAATCCGGCAGCGGCTCACCGAATTTTTGTTGTTCGCTCAGGCTTTGCAAGTGCTTCCCTCCTCAGTGAATCCGTGACGAGCGCGGCAGTTTACGCAGTTTACAAGGATAAGCCGGGCCGCCAGGAATCTGTCCATAATCCTTTTTCATTAGTCAGCCGGGCCACTCGCGCGTCTATACTATTTGCTACCGGACGGCCTGCTGTTTCACAGGTGCGGTTTCGTACCGGCTTTGTGGCGGTAAGGTGACCGCGCGGCATCCACTATTCGATTATTTTCAGCGGCTTTCCCAGATTCTCGGAGTCCTGACGCGTCAGCTCGGATTGCTCGCGGTGCGGCACTGGAAGAAGCAGCCGCTGCAGGGCCCCGAGCTGCTGCGCGAGGGCTTCGAGAAGGTGGGCGGGAGCTTCCTCAAGCTCGGCCAGATCCTTTCGCTGCAGGTGGATACGCTGCCCATCGAGTATTGCGACGCGCTGCTTGGGTTGCTCGATCGGGTTCCAACCGCCAGCCGCGAGCAGGTGATCGACGTTTTCCGCCGCGAGTTCGCCAAGCTGCCGGAAGAGCTTTACGACAGGTTCGATTACGAGGCGATTGCGTCGGCGTCGATCGGGCAGGTCCACAAGGCGGTGCTGAAGGACGGCCGGCAGGTCGCGGTGAAAGTGCAGCGGCCGGGGGTCCATTACGACTTCCACCGCGACGTGCTGCTGATGCGGTGCTTCATCTGGTTCGTTTTCGCATTTCACATTCGCAGCATGTACTTCATGCGCGATCCGGTGCGCGAATTGTTCACATGGACCAGGGACGAGCTCGACTACCGGCGCGAGGCGGCTTATTGCGAAATGCTGGGGCGGAACGCCGTGGGCTCGACGACCGAGCGTATCCCACGCATCTACTGGGACCTGACCTGTTCGCGGGTGCTCACGATGGAGTTCCTGCACGGGCCGACGGTTTCGACGTATTTGAAGATGGTCGACCGCGGCGATGAGCGGGAGCTCGAAAAACTGCGCGCCGAGGGCTTCGAGCCGGCGGTCTTCAGCGCCAATATCATCTCGAACTTCCTGCGCGATGCCTTCCAGTTCGGCGCGTTCCATGCGGACCTGCATCCGGCCAATCTGCTGATCCTGTCGAACAACGTCGTCGGGTACGTCGATTTCGGCATCGTGGCCACTCTGACGCGCGAGGCGCGCCGCAAGCAGATCGAGCTGACGCTGGCGTATTCGACCGGCAGTCCGGAAGAGATTTACAAAGAGTTCCTGAATATCTGCACGCCCACCGCGAGCGCGGATCTTGAAGGCATGCGCCGCGAGCTGACCGCCATGACCCGCAATTGGTATGAAGAGCCGGCGATTGGGGGCGAGGTCCGGTTTCGCATTTCGGTGACGGCGGCGATGCTCGACATGCTGTCGGTGGCGCGCAATTACGGCGTGCTGGTGGATCGCGAAATGATCAAATACATCCGCGGCACATTCCTCGCGGATGGATTGATCGCGCGGCTGTCACCAGGATTCGATATCGCGCGCTCCCTGCGCGAGGTTGTGGGCGAGTACCTTTACGATGAAGCGAGCAGGAAGATTTTCTCGCGCGCGGGTGCGCTCTCGATGCTGACAGACATGACGATATGGATGAAGACAGGTCCATCGGCGATGCTGCGGGCGCTCGATTTGTTCGAACGGCGGGAGTTGCGGGCGCGCGCGGCGGCGCCTGCTCCCGCCGACCGGAACGACGGACTGCGCGCCAAAGCCATGGCGGTCGCGGCGGTGTGGGCGTGCTCGATACTGTTTCTCACACTCGCCGGTGGACCTTCGTGGAAGACGGCGCCGGTGTTCGCCGCGGTCACTGCGATCTTTCTGGGGCTTTGGACGGTTTGGATGTTATTGCTGCTGCGGCGGCTCACCGCGCGATGATCCTGCGTTCTTCCACGATCCGATCGCGGAAAGCGCGACGCTCCGCACGTGTGCTGCAGCTTAAGTGTGTCTGTGGTACAAGGAGAGCATCCGGCGGCTGCTGCGTCGCCTGAAACCTGAGAAACACCGTGAGCCGCTGAAAAGGCGCGGCATTGCCAGCCTCCCGTTTCTGAAACCCTCATCTCCCCTGCCGCGCGTTCTTCTGTTTGACACCACCGTTTACGTTGATGTGCTGCAGGGGCGTTTACCCGAGATGGCGGAAGTTGGGGTCCGCGCCGCCGATGCGTGGCACTCTTCGGTTACCGGCGCAGAATTGATCGCATTGCGCGGACTGCTGAATCCTGGAGATGTAAGGACCGCCAAGATCAGTCAACAGGTCACGGCGGCTATTGAGCGCCGCCCTTCGCACCGCACTGTCGCACCCGATCGGGACATATGGCTGGCGGCCGGAGTTCTCTCCGGAACACTGGCGCGCCTGCAGGGCTACCGACACGCAGACCGACGCAGGGTACTGAATGACGCCTTAATCTTCGAGACAGCGCGAAAGTTCGGGATGACCGTGTTGACCCGCAATATCGGCGACTTCGACTTCCTTCTTCAGCTGGACCCCGCCGGACGGGTTGCATTTTACGAATGGCACTGAATGAGCCGCAGAACAGGAAACTTCGAACGATGCCTCAGTTGCCTCGCCGTCGCCAACCGGCTCGGCAATCCAACCGGGCTGGATTTTGAATTGAAGGCCGGGGGAGCTAAAGGGGGTTTGGCTATGCTCAGAAGTCCAGGCAACGACTTGATCTGGTTGGTTGCGGGGGAAGGATTTGAACCTTCGACCTTTGGGTTATGAGCGTGACTGGCATTGGCTAAGTGGTTCATAACAAGGCACGAGTGGCACTCGAAAGAGCCCTGCGGAACCCTCGGAAATGGGTGTTGGGAGTTGAATGGGAGTCGATTTCGACCTTTGGGTTTTCGCCCCAAGGAATGGGAGTTGGCTCGCGCAATCGGCCGTAAACGAAAATGAAGAATCACCGGAAGCCCATGACGGACGTACTCGCTCCCGACAGCTATGGACAGTTTCTCGCCGACCTGAAGGGGCGGATTCGGCCGGCGTAGCTTCGCGCGTCGATGGCTGTCAACCGGGAACTCGTCCTGCTCTACTGGCAGCTCGGCCGCGATATCCTCGACCGGCAGCAACGGGAAAACTGGGGCGCGAAGGTGATCGACCGTCTGGCGGCAGACCTCAAGCGAGCCTTCCCGGACATGAAAGGATTCTCCCCGCGCAACCTGAAATACATGCGGGCGTTCGCGGAGGCCTGGCCGGATGAAGCAATTGTGCAACAGCTTGTCCGGCTTTTGCCCGATCTCCGCCCGTATGGTGTATTATGCTCGAAATGACTAGCCAGGCCATTGTCGAAACACCGCGAGCCAATAGCCACCGAATCGCGGAATTGGATGGGGTTCGTGGCCTTGCTATCTTACTGGTTTTAATATCTCATTTCGGGGCGCCACTCGCGCCATGGACACCACTACAGCGGATACTACAATCCGGTTGGTACGGAGTGGATCTATTCTTCGTCTTGTCTGGTTTCCTAATTACTGGAATTCTTATCGGTAACCGCAAAGCTCCCAATTACTTTAGCAGGTTCTACCTCCGGCGAGCCTGGCG
>DASZLP010000317.1:0-13053 GCA_035552355.1 Bryobacteraceae bacterium
ACGCGGCGTCGCTGCATCAGGGTTTCCCCCATTGTGCAAGATTCCCCACTGCTGCCTCCCGTAGGAGTCTGGCCCGTGTTTCAGTGCCAGTGTGGCCGTGTGCCCTCTCAGGCCGGCTATCGATCACAGCCTTGGTGAGCCTTTACCTCACCAACTAGCTAATCGACCGCGGACTCCTCTTTCAGCGCCTTTCGGCTTTCCTCTCTCGAGCTTATGCGGTATTGTCGCCGGTTTCCCAGCGGTATTCCCCACTAAAAGGCAGATGATCCACGTGTTACTCACCCGTACGCCACTGTACTCATGGATTGCTCCACTTTCTCGTTCGACTTGCATGTGTTAGGCGCGCCGCCAGCGTTGATTCTGAGCCGGGATCAAACTCTCATTTTAATTTGTGAGAATTATCGCTCCGGTTGAATTCAAAAGTTCAACTGACGAAGTAAATTAGTGCATCCAATCAGATTGTCAAAGATCTGTACCTGGCATCTCTTACCCCCGAAGGCGCAAACGACGCAGGCAGGCCTCGAAACTTGTCGATGATTTTTCAATCACCCGGCTCGATGCGCCGAAATGGCGCAAGGACTTTTTACAGCCCGATCAAACCGTTAAAATTTCAGTTCTTGAAAGAACTTCCAGGAAGGTTGTTAACCACCGCAGGCCGAATCAGCCCTTACAGCTTGTTACCTACCTTAAAAATACCGGCCTTAAAATGCCGGCCTTACAGAACGCCACGCGCCCAAACTTAAGAGCGCTACGCGTTCCAAGCCTTAACGCAGGAGCAAACTACGCTCCCAAGAGAACTCTACTAGTATTACCACGCAGGAAGCGCTTTTGCAAGCGTCACTGTCGGGCGGGACATTAATTTCCCGTCACTTGGCGAGTTCAAACTTCAACTCGCCGTTGAAACCGCATTCCCTCTCTCAGACGGGCTCGGCTACCCTTTTAGTTTCAGCCACTTTTGGCTACAACCGCTGGGCACCGCCGACTGGAGCAGAACTGCTTTGCGGCGACTTCTTCACTCTAACATCCGGTGGGGCCGTGCGCAACCGCAGGATCAAATATCACCACCGATGCGGCGCCGGAAGCCAATTCGGGGGTGGAAAAAACGGAGCCAATAGGTCGCCGGTCGACAGAGCGAGACAATGGAATCAACCACTTAATTGCTGATTTCGAACCAGCCGGAGCATAATGGAAACAATGACGCTCTTCCCGGCCACCAGCGAGCCGCGGATTCTCAAGGAGGCCCTCGGCGCGGGCACTGCCATCCTGGAAGGCTTCGCGCTCAGGTGGGAGGCGGCGATCGTCGACGCTGTCGCATCGATCGCGGAAGCGGCGCCGTTTCGACGGATGGAAACGCCGGGCGGCTATCGCATGTCCGTCGCGATGACGAATTGTGGAGCCCTCGGATGGGTGAGTGACCGGACCGGCTATCGGTACGATGCTACCGATCCAGACACCGGAAAGGGCTGGCCTGCCATGCCGGAGGCGTTTCTGGACCTGGCATCCAAAGCGGCCGATGCCACCGGTTTCCGGCGATTCGTGCCTGACGCCTGTCTGATTAACCGTTACGAGCCCGGCGCGAAACTATCTTTGCACCAGGATAAAGACGAGCGCGATTTCACGCAGCCGATCGTCTCGGTGTCGCTCGGACTGCCTGCAGTGTTCCTTTTCGGAGGGGTGAGGCGGGCGGACAAGACGGAGCGCGTTCCGGTTGCGCATGGGGACGTGGTGGTATGGGGCGGTCCAGCGCGGCTGCGCTATCACGGGGTCGCGGCGTTGAAGAACGGAGAGCATCCGGTGTTTGGCGGATTTCGTATTAATCTGACGTTTCGAAAGGCCGGCCTGACCGATTGACGGGCAATCGACCGCGCTACAGTTTACGGCGGGCGATCTGAGCCTGCATGCACTCCGACATCACATCGAGGAATTTGGGGTAGTTGTCACGCCCCACGATGAACGGGTTCGGCTGGCCCGACTTCCGTGTCTTCAGAGCGGCAAGGCGTCCGGTGAAGTCGTCCATGAGCGGGTGGTTCTGGAGTTCGGCTTCGGCGTCGGCCTTGACGGCTTCGGCGCGGAAGTGGGCGATCGATGCGAGGTATTGATTCAGTTGCTCTGGCGTCGGCCTTGTGGCCGTTAGCATGGTTCCACCGAAGAGCGCGGCTGTGTATGTACGGCCTCCGTCCTTCACCGGGAAGAAGAAGCCCATGGATCCCGGAGTGTGGCCGGGCGTGAGGACTGGCGTGACGGATACGTCGCCGAGGCGGACCGGCTGGCCTTCCAGGAGCGCGATGTCGCGATGTGGCGGGGCTGGTCCACGGTTCGCACCCGTCCCTGCCGCGCCGGGTTTGGGGGCGATGAAATCCCAGTCCTCGGCGGACATGGCGACTTTGGCGCCGCGCTCCTGAAAGTATGCTGAACCGCCGAAGTGGTCGGCGTGTCCATGTGCGACCACAACGAGTTTCACGTTCGCGGGATCAAGCCCGAGCTTGCGCATGCCGGGCAGCAGGACCGGTTCGGTTTCATTCGCCGCGAGAGCGTCAAGGAGCATGATTCCGTCTGAAGTCGTGATCGCATAGGCTACCGTGCCGGTATTGCCGATCGCATAGACGTTGTCGAAGATCTTCGAAGGCTCGATGGGGGGATCGGTGGCGGCATTGGCGTGCGGATCAATGCAGAAGAATTGCCAGTCTGGCGCCCAAAGCGTGCCGGCGATGACGCGCGCTTTCTCGATGTGTTCCTTCACGGCGGGGGAATCGGCGGTTTGCGCCTGGAGCAACAACGCGACAAAGGCGACCAAGGCAAGGATCAGGACTTTTTTCATGATCCGATTGTTTATCACAGCCGGATTAGATGAGGGGCGAGGTGATTCCAGCAGGGTGGGACAACCACAGTGAATGCACGTGGAAAAGACGCTTTACATCGAAACTTTCGGCTGCCGGATGAAGGCCCGTCATCGGCACGCTGCTCGCGGCGCAATACGTTTTCTATAACACGTGCCGCATTCGTGACAAGGCCGAGCAGAAGGTTTTCAATCGTCTGCAGCACTTCAAGCGCTATAGGAGCAAAGTCTTCGCCGTTATCGGCTGCGTGGCCCAGCAGCAGGAGGGCGCGATGCGGCATGGCGGCAGCCGGCTTACAAACATGGTGGGACAGGCATTCAGCCTGTCGGAACCTATGCCACGGGCTCGTGCAGCGTCTGAATTTATCGTCCGTTCCAGGCGTCTCCCTGTTTAATGCGCATTGACTTTAACGCAGAGGCGCGGAGACGGGCAGAAAAACGTTTGACCGGAAATTCTTTTGACTGGTGTTTACTTCTTACCCGCCGCGGCTTTTTCTTCCGCGCGCGCGCCGGCGAGAATCCCGGTCATCCCGTAATTTCCCTCGTGGCACGCCGAGTCGAAGATCATGTGCTTGTCGTCGGCCGCCTTGCCCATCTGGATCAGCACGGTCCACGGCCGCGTCCATGTTTTCGGATCCTCAAACGTAATCCTGCGCTCCAGATCATTCGCGCCGACCCGCGTGAAACGCTCGGTCATCTTGTAGGTATCGGGATTCGAACCACGGAAGCCCTGCGAAAAATTAGTCGTTTCGACGACCAGCGTGTTTCCTTCCCAGTGCCCGCGCGAATCGCCCAGATAAAATCTCGCGCCGGCCGGTGCGTGCGGACGCCCGTCCATCAGGATCGTACGATTACCGCCGCCCGCATGATCGTCTTCCATGTATATCCCGACCGATTTCGGTGACTGCACCAGCTGCATCACGGTGCCCTGCGCGAAAGCAGTGTTCAGCGGCAGGAACGGCATCGGCACGCCCAGGCACCGCGGCGACTGCGCCGTAGTTTCGGGATTATCGTTCTGGCCTGCCGCGACGCCCAGCGGCAGAGCGGCATATGCCGGACCTCTACCCGCTCCCGCGGCCCCGCCTTCACCTCGCGCCGCGCCTGCACCGGCCCGAGGCGCCCCACCGCCCCTGCCGCCCTGCGCGCGCGCCTGCGGAGAAGCATCTGCCACCAATGGAGGAATGCGTCCATCCGGCGGGTCGATCACCAGCGATGTTCTCTTGCCGGTCCGCAGAATCGAATTGAAAACGGCGTTATAAGCACCGCTGACATCCACGGCGCCTGTCGCTCGCGTATTGCGCCCAGGATTTAATCCCTTCGCCTGATTCGCCGCCGCCACTTCGGCGTCCGTCAGGAACTCTTTATTGGCGTTGGCGGCCGGGCGCTCGAGCGGTGTGTCATATAAAACGAACCATGTGCCCTGCAGATCGGGATCGCCCCACGCCGTGCGCTTGACGGCTCCTGCCGACTTGCCTCCCGCCTTTTTCGGCGATGCCGCGGGAGTCTGGCCCGTGATCCGGACCACGGCCACCGACGCGAGCGCGAGCACGCCTACGAGTACAATCCTGGGCATCACATCTCGTCGCGGCATTGAAGCTCCTTCGCATCGTGAGAATATCATCGCTCCGCAGTGCGGTCAAACGCGGGGCGCGCGAGCGCCTTGATCGCCGCCACGCGTTGACAATCCCCGCACTGCGTGTGTATACGTAGGAACGTCCCCGATGTGCCGGCTTTTTGTCCCACGCGTCGGGAGAAAGAGGAGTTCAATAATGCGAAGTTGGGGCAAGATCGGCATGATCGCCGCGCCGGCGGCAATCGCGGCGGCTGGTATCGTCTGGCTGGTCTCGCAAAGCGCGCCGCCTGCGTCCGCCGCTCCCGTCGCCGGCGAAACCACGCTGTCGCGCATCGCCGGCAAGCCCGACTTCAACGGCATCTGGGAAACCAACAACACCGCGAACTGGGACCTGCAGACGCACGAAGCCCGCCCCATGGTGGCCCAGCCCGGCTTGACGCCCGGCTCTGTGGTCCTCGCCGCCCCCGTTGTCGCGCTGGGTTCCATCGGGTGGGTGCCCGGCGGTTTCGGCGTCGTCGAAGGCGAGGAAATTCCCTACAAACCCTGGGCCGCCCAGCGCAAGAAAGAGAATGAGGAGAACTGGCTCGATCGCGATCCTGAGATCAAGTGCTTCCAGCCCGGCATTCCGCGCGCGATCTACATGCCGCATCCCTTCCAGATCATCCAGAGCGCGACCAAGGTGATGCAGGTCTTCGAATATGACGATGTCCAGCGCACCATCCATCTGAACAAGATGGAGGATTATCCGAACAATGCCTGGATGGGCTACTCGGTGGGCCATTGGGAAGGCGACACGCTCGTCGTCGAAGTTTCGGACTTCATGGACGGCACGTGGTTCGATCGCTCCGGAAACTTCCACAGCGACGCTCTGAAAGTGCACGAGCGTTACACGCCGATGGGACAGAACGCCATTCGCTACGAAGCCACCATCGAAGACCCGCAGGTGTTCACGCGCACGTGGAAGATCAGCATGCCGATCTATCGGAGGCTCGAAGCCAATGCCGAGCTGAACGATTTCCGCTGCGTCGAGATGGTAGAGGAGACCATGTACGGGCATCTCCGCAAGAACCAGCTCGTGAAGCATTGGGAAGGCAAGACCATGAACGTGGATGTCACGCGCAAAATTCCGCCGGGCGATGAGGTCCACGAGCGTTACATTTCGGGCAACCCGCCGGCCAATGCGAAGTAGATTGTGAGAAGCTGAGATATCAGGAGAAGATTCCATGCGTTCCAAACTGACTTTTGGGTTCATCCTCACCGCCGCAGTCGCCGTGCTCTTGGTGCCGTCGCCAGCGGAGGCGCATCACGCATTTGCGGCCGAATTCGATGAACACAAACCGGTCAAATTCAAGGATGCGGTGGTGACGAAAGTCGAGCTCATCAACCCGCACAGTTGGATCCATGTGGATGTAAAGCAGCCCGACGGCACGGTGGAGAACTGGGCGATCGAAGCCGGCAGTCCGAACGTACTTCTGCGCCGCGGCATCACGAAGAACAGCCTCAAAGCGGGCGACAAAATTGAAGTGGACGGCTACCAATCGAAAGACGGCTCACACCGGGCGAACGGCCGCGACCTGAAGCTTCCCAACGGCCAGCAGCTTTTCCTCGGCGGTTCCGGCGACGGGGCGCCGTACGAAGTACAGCGCCCCGGCGTCGATACCCAGAAGTAACGCCGTCCGTTTAACGGCCTTTCGTTTTTTCGTGGTGATCGTAAAGCGCACCCGCGCCACCACCCGCCACCGCGCCAATAGCGGCTCCCGTCCCGCCGCCAGCCAGCCCGCCAACCACCGCTCCGCCCGCGGCGCCCACTCCGACCCGTTTCACGGTCTTCCGGATGTGATGCCGCCCACGATATACCGTATGATGCCGCGGTCTGGCGTAATAAGTCGTGGCGGCGGATGCCGCCGGAATCAGACCGGCGATTGAAAGCAACGCAGTTGCAAGTTTAAGACGCATATCATTCACCCATTGCTGCGGGTGCAAACTGGCTGCCATATCCCACTTATCTCTTTGTTTTCCTCGGCTTGGGCATGCGCCCGATGCGCGGATCCCCGGCGGCGATCAACTCACACGCCCGCAAAGCCGCCTCTTCGAAATCCGGCGAATCCGCGCGCAAAATCTGCCAGCTCGTCACCGGCGTCCGGAACACCCCGATCGATTCCATGTACGGAAACTCGCCCCGCAGGCTCTCGTGATGTTCTGCTCCCGTCGCCAGCCACACGCCCTCATGCGACGCCCCATCGCCCTTCTCACGCAGGATCAGCACGATCTTCCGCCCCACGTACACCGCGAGACACCCGAACATCGGCCGCGTGACCGGAGGCACAGGTGACATAGCAGTAATCGCATCCAGCACAAACGGATGAGGAACGGCTCTGGCCCGTTTGGGCTCGAAAATTTCGGTGTGTCGCCGAGGCACTTTCCGCATCGTCCTCCCATCCCTACCGGTTTCATACCGTACCGGCTTTTAAAAAGCTTACACTTCATCGGATGCGCCTAAGGCCCCCGTTTTGATAGACTCATCCCGTTAGCATCCGAACAGCCCCGCAAGCGGGGCGGAGGGCACGTGAAAAAGAAACCTCTCGCAATTGCCTGTGCAGCCCCTCTCGCGTTGATTCTTCTCGGTCAAATGGCCTTGGCTGCCCCCGCCACCCCTCCGGCGGCGAAAGTTGCCCCCGCGGCCAAAACCAGCGATTCCACGAGCGCGCGCGCCGTTGTCGACAAATATTGCGTCGGCTGTCACAACGCGAAGCTGCGCACCGGCAATCTCGAGCTCGACAAGCTCGACCTCGCGCACCTCGGCGATCACGCGGATATCGGCGAGAAAGTCGTCCGCAAGCTTCGCGCCGGCATGATGCCGCCTTCTGGCATGCCACAACCGGATGCCGCCACGCGCGACGGGCTCATAACCTGGATGGAAAGCGAGCTCGATCACAGCGCGCGAACTTATCTGCCGCCGCCCGGCCTGCACCGCATGAATCGCACCGAGTATACGAACGCAGTCCGCGACGTGCTCGGCCTTCAGGTGGATGCTTCGAAGTTCCTCCCGCCGGATGATTCGACACACGGCTTCGACAATATCGCCGGCGCGCTCACGCTGTCGCCCGCGCTGATGGAAGCGTATCTCTCCGCCGCCGGGAAAATCAGCCGTCTCGCTGTCGGCGATGTCTCGGCGCCATCGCAAGCCGTGTTCGAAGTGCCTTCCGACACCGCGCAGAACTATCACATCGAAGGGCTGCCCTTCGGCACTCGCGGCGGCATCCTGATCAAATATCAATTCCCCGCCGATGGCGAGTACACGTTCAAGGTCAAAGGCGTCACTGGATATTTCCAGGCCGTGCTCGGCGCCATCAAAGGCGAGAAGCTCGAAGTCACAGTCGATGGCGAGCGCGTACATCTCTTCGATTGGGATAACGATATATCGAGGACTACCGGCAACGGCCGCGAGACTCCGCGGATCAAAGTGAAAGCGGGCCTCCATGCCATCGGCGTCACTTTCCTCAGGACCAACGACATTCCGGGCAGCGAGCTCAATGTCCCGTTCGAGCGGACCATGAACACCCCCGGGTCGATTCCCGGATACCAGTTCTATCCGCACGTCGGCCAGGTCTGGATCGAAGGCCCCTACAACGCGAAGGGGGCGACGGATACCCTTGCGCGCCAGAAAATTTTCGTGTGCCATCCAGGCGGCGCAAAAGAGGAAGAACCGTGCGCTCGCCAGATCGTCACCGCGCTCGCGAAGCACGCCTATCGCCGCCCGCCCGCCGCAACCGATATCGCACCGCTCATGGAGTTCTATCACTCCGGCCGCGCCGATGGCGGCCGCTTTGACGACGGCGTTGAAGCCGCCCTGCAGCGCCTGCTCGCCGATCCGGAATTCGTCTATCGCGATGAGCCGGAGTCTGCCACTCTGGCGGCCGGGAAGACTTATCGTCTCAGCGATATCGCCCTCGCGTCGCGTCTCTCCTTCTTCATCTGGAGCAGCGTTCCCGACGACGAGCTCATCGACGTCGCCGCCCAGGGCAAGCTGAAGGATCCGGTTGTTCTCGAGAAGCAGGTCCGCCGCATGCTCGCCGATCCGAAGTCGGCAGCCCTCGTCGACAACTTCACCGGCCAATGGCTGGGCGTGCGCTCCCTCAAGACCGCCGAGCCCGTGGTCAATCTGTTCCCCGACTACGACGACAATCTCCGCAACGCTTACGAGCGCGAAGTCGAGTTGTTCTTCGCGAGCGTGATGCGCGAGGACCGCAGCATCATCGATCTGCTGAACGCGAACTACACTTTCGTGAACGAGCGCCTTGCGAAGGAGTACGGAATCCCGAACGTCTACGGCGCGCAGTTCCGCCGCGTGAACCTTCCGGCCGAGCTCGACATGCGCCGCGGTCTGCTGGGCAAAGGCGCGCTGCTGACCGTGACCTCGAATGCTGCTCGCACTTCGCCGGTGGCGCGCGGCAAGTGGTACCTTCAGACGTTCCTCGGAGTCAGCCCGCCCGATCCTCCACCGAACGTCCCGGTCATTAAAGATAAGCCGGCCGATGCCACCGGGAACACGCATGTGCCGACGATGCGCGAAACCATGGAAATGCACCACACCAATCCGACCTGCGCTTCGTGCCACAAGATCTTCGAGCCTATCGGACTGAGCCTCGAGAATTTCGACGCGGTCGGAACCTGGCGCACGCAGGATGGCGACAATCCGATCGACGCCTCGGGCGTTCTCGTCGACGGCACGAAGGTCAACGGCGTCGCCGACCTGCGCGCCTCTCTCATCGCGCGTTCCGACCAGTTCGCGCGCGTCGTTACCGAGAAGATGATGACCTACGCGCTCGGCCGCGGTGTCGAGTATGAAGATATGCCGGTGCTCCGCTCGGTAGTTCGCGATGCGGCGCCCGGAAAATACCGGTTTACTTCGATCGTTATGGGGATCGTGAAGAGCGCCCCGTTCCAAAGCAGCATGAAGACCGTTGAAACGAGCGCGAAGCCCGCCGCCACCGAGCAGCGAGCGTCCCGCTAGAAGGAGAAAAAAGCAGCCATGTTCATTACCAAAAAGCACCTTTCCCGACGGACGCTCCTTCGCGGCGCAGGCACCGCGCTGGCTCTCCCGCTTCTCGATTCGATGATCCCGGCCCATACCGCGCTCGCCCAGACCGCGGCCACTCCGAAGCCTCGCTTCGTCGGATGCTTCGTGCCTCACGGCGCCGCCCCCGGTTACTGGGTTCCGGAAAAGGAAGGCGCGCTCGAAGCCACCCTGCCTTTCAACTGGAAGCCGCTTGAGCCGTTCGTCAAACAAACCGTCATCATGAGCGGACTGCACTCCCGCTCGGCCGAACCGCCTCCCGGCGCGACCGGCGCGGACCACTGGGTCGCCGCCGCGTTCCTTTGCGCCAACAAGCCGAAGAAGACCGCCGGTGCCGATGTCTTTGTCGGCACCACGATCGACCAGATCATCGCCCAGAAGATCGGCAGCAACAATCTGATGCCGTCGATGCAGCTTGCCGTCGAAGATCCCGGCGCGAACTCATCGAACTGCGGCGAAGGCTATAGCTGCGCCTACACGAACACGATCTCGTGGTCGTCGCCGACCGATCCGCTGCCGATGGAGCTCAATCCGCAGGTCGTTTTCGAGCGCATGTTCGGCGACGGCGGCACTCCCGCCCAGCGCGCCGCGCGCCGCAAGCGCGACGGCAGCATCCTCGATTCGCTCACCGGCAGCCTCTCGCGCCTGCGCAATGAATCGAGCGCCTCCGATCGCGTGGTGCTCGACAGCTACGCGACCAACGTGCGCGAAATCGAGCGCCGTCTCCAGATCGCCATGAAGGCTTCGAGCGTCGCGCCCGAGGATATGAGTGTTCCGATAGGCGTGCCGCAAACGTTCGACGAGCACATCAAGCTGCAGTTCGACCTGATGGCGCTGGCGTTCCAGGCGGATATCACGCGCGTCGGCACGCTGCTCTTCGCCCGCGACCTCACGGGTCGCACGTATCCGGCGAGCGAAGCGCCCACGTCCGGCTTCCACGGCGTTTCCCACCACGGCGAGAATCCGAAGATCATCGCCACGCTCTCGAAGATCAATCAGTATCACATCAAGATGCTGGCGCACCTTATCGACAATCTCAATAAGACGCAGGATGGCGACGGCACGCTGCTCGACCATTCGCTCGTGCTCTACGGCAGCAACATGGGGAACTCCAACCAGCACGTGCACTACGACGTGCCGCACGTCCTGGTCGGCGGTATCAACGGACGGATGAAAGGCCAACGCCATCTCGCGTTCCCGACCAAAACCGTCCCGACCGGCAACCTGCTGCTGTCGATTCTCGATAGGTACGACATTCATCAGGACAGTATCGGCGACAGCATCGGCCGCATCGAAAACCTGTAAACCATAAACCACAAGAAGAGACGACGCCCATGAAACGCATCGCCGCCGCTGCCGCTGTACTGCTCCTTCTTTCTGCTATCGGCTATTCCGCCACCTCCGGTGTAGCCGACGCGGTCATGCGCGGCGACAAGGGCGCCGTTGAAAAACTCATCGCGCAACACGCCGATATTAACGCTCCGCAGGCCGACGGCGCCACCGCGCTGCAATGGGCCGTCTACCAGTCCGACCAGCAGATGGTGGACCTCCTGCTGAAGAACGGCGCCAATCCGAAAGCCGCCAACCGCGAGGGCTCCACGCCGCTGTGGCTGGCCGCGATCACGGGCAAGGCCGGAATCATGACCGCTCTGCTGAACGCGGGAGCCGACGCCAACGAGAAACTTCCGCTGGGCCGCACCCCTCTTATGGAAGCCGCCCGCACCGGTGATGTCGATACGATCAAAGCGCTCCTCGATCATGGCGCGCAGATTAACGCGAAGGAAACGCTGCGCGGCACCACCGCTCTCATGTGGGCCGCCGACGAAGGCCACGCGCCCGCGATCACGCTGCTGATCCAGCGCGGCGCCGATATCAAAGCCCAGACCGATCCCGCCGAGCGCGGGCGCGGCCCGGCGCTCGGAAAAGCCAACGACCCCCGCAAACAGGTTGCAGCGCAAGGTGCTGCTCTCGCTGCCGGGAAGGCGCTCGATCTCGGCGATCTCAGCTCTCTTCGCGGCGATAACAACGGTATCGGCGGCGGTGGTGGTGGACGCGGGCGCGGTGCTGCGCAAGGCGCGGCTGCCGGTGGCGGTGGTGGACGTGCCGGCCGCGGCGGCGGTCGAGGTGGCGGAGGTGGCGCGGGCGCGGGCGCGGGAGACGATAACGTTGATGAAGCCGCGGTCGCGGCTGGCGTCATCCGCCGCGGACCCGCTGCTCCGAAAGATGGCGGCGGTCTGACGCCTCTCATCTTCGCCGTCCGCTCGAACGATCTCGATTCGGTGAAAGCCCTTCTCGCCGCCGGCGCGGACATCAACCAGACCAGCCTCTACGGCTGGAGTCCGCTCCTGACCGCGACCCAGAACCGCTTCTACAAGCTCGGCGCATACATGCTCGACCATGGCGCCGATGTCAACCTGGCCAACAAAGGCGGCTGGACCCCGCTCTATCTCGCGACCGACAACCGCAACATCGAATCCGGCGACTACCCCGTCCGCAAGCCGGATATGGATCATCTCGACTACATCAAGCTCCTCCTCGCCAAGGGCGCGAACGTCAACGCCCGCATGAAGGATTCGACCGAGACCCGCACCGTCTTCACCAACCAATGGCTCGACGAGAACGGGGCAACGGCGTTTCTGCGCGCGTCACAGTCAGGTGATGTCGTGCTGATGAAACTCCTGCTCGCGCATGGCGCGGATCCAAAGATCAATACAGTTCTGCACGTGACCCCACTGCAGGTCGCCGCCGGCATAGGCTGGGTGGAAGGCATCACCTACGAGTGGTCGCCCGAGAGCACTCTCGAAGCCGTCAAAATGCTGATCGATCTCGGCCTCGATGTGAACGCTCAGGCTGACACCGGACGCACCGCCATGCACGGTGCGGCACACAAGGGCGCGACCGCAGTGGTCCAGGTTCTCTACGATCACGGTGCGAAGCTCGACATCCGCGACTACGGCAACACTGACAACCGCGGCGGCAAGCTGGCCATCCACACCTGGGAGCCGGTCGATTATTCGGATGGGCTGGTGCGTGTCGGCGTCCAGTCGGCGATTGCGCATCCGGAGACCGGCCTTTTAATCCGGCAGTTGATGACGAAGTCCGGCCTGCAGGCCCCGCCGATGGGACGCACGCTCGAATCGATCTGCATCACCGACGCCTGCGAGTAGATTACTCGCAGCGCAGTGCGCCATTGGGATTGAGCCGCGCGGCGCGCCGCGCCGGCAGCCAGGATGCCAGCAATGTTGTCAGCGCGAGCAAACCCGCCACACCCGCGAATGTAACCGGGTCGGTCGCGCTCACCCCATAGAGCAGACTGGCGACGAGGCGCGTGATCCCGAGAGACGCCCCGACGCCCGACGCCACACCGGCGGCGGCGAGCCGCGCGCCTTCGCCGACGATCAAGCGCGCGATGTCGCCACGGCCGCCGCCGAGCGCCATACGAATGCCGATTTCCCGCGTGCGGCGTGTAACGGAGAACGCTACCACACCGTAGATGCCGATCGCCGCAAGGGCGAGAGCCGCGGCCGCGAACGATCCCAGGAGAAATAACAGGAAGCGCCGGTCTGC